>SIAQ01000140.1 GCA_009697105.1 Gemmataceae bacterium
ATCGAGGAACTCCGTGAAGAAACCACCGCTTGGCACGAACACATCAACGACCGCCAACGCGGCGTCGAGTGGCAGTTCAAGCTGGAGGACGCCCGAGTAAAACTGAAGTCGATCTACCCCAAGATAGAAGTGTGACGGCGCACTAGGGGCAATGTCGATGATGATAAACGGAATAGACTGGGCGACAAAATTCGCGCACTTGACCGCGAACGCTCGACGTGACTCGGGCCGATCTTTGTTACTGGAACTAATCAGTTCGATGGCGGCGACCAACCGGGGTCCGCCTTCCGTCGTCATGACATGCACGCTATAGGTATCTGGAAACACAGCCGGCACGACCCACGTCGGTGCCAGCACAGTGACGACTTGCGGGAGTGTTGCCGTGGTCGCCGCACCGTTTCCGAACGCCCTCAACGAATCCTCAAACGTCACAACGTCAATTTGCATCTGCCCGCCGACATGCACCGTGGGTTCAGCGAACAAAGATTCCGGCAATCCTCGCTCGTTCAAGTCGTCGGCGATCGCGCTTGCCCATCGTGCGTGAAACCCCTCCCAGTGTCGGCGCTCTCCCAACGGCGGGTGAAAGTGATCGAGCAATGGCATCGGCGATTCCTCCGGTTTATCGTTGTTTTCGTTATCTACTCATGGTATCATCAACCGATAAGTGGTTCTAACGACATTACAATAAAGCACGTTGCAATCACAGCTAGGGAGGCTTGCTATGTTCGGGATCGGCAACACTTCGGTTCGTACCTGCGCCGGGATTTCGCGGCGGGAAATGCTCACCATCGGCGGCATGGGCATGGCGGGTTTGACGCTTGCCGATTGGCTGCGTGCGAAAGCGGAAGCGGCGCCGGGCGCAGCGTCGCTGCGCGATGTGTCGTGCATCTTCCTTTGGCTTGACGGCGGGCCGAGCCACTTTGAAACCTTCGATCCGAAGCCCGACGCGCCCGACACGGTTCGCGGGCCGTATGGGCCGATTCAGACCAACGTCAACGGTATCCAGATTTGCGAACTCATGCCGCGACTGTCGCAGCACATGGACAAGTGCGTGCTGGTGCGGGGGATGAACCACGGTATCGACGCGCATTCGCCGATCCCGATGTTGACAGGCTTCGCCGGCGAGACGACATCGTACGGCGCGGTCATCTCGCGCATCCAGGGCTACCGCGGTAACATGCCACCGTATGTGCACGTCGGTTCCCGGCTTGGCGTCGGCGGCGGTCGGCTGGGGGCGCCGTTCTTCCCCGTCGAAATCGCCGACCCCACTGGCTCACGCGTCCAACTTCCGCAGTTCGCGCTGTCGGCGGACATTCACGCTGACCGCTTCAGCCAACGCCGCGAGCTGCTGACGGCCATCGATCGCTTCCGCCGCTCGGCTCACGCCAACGACGCCATCGAGCGGATGGATCAATCGTACCAGCGTGCCGTCGATATTCTCACTTCGACCCAGGTGCGCGACGCCTTCAATCTCGCCGGCGAAAACGAGAACTTGCGTGAACGCTACGGCGCCAACCTGTTCGGCCAATCGTGCTTACTCGCGCGTCGGCTCGTCCAGGCGGGCACGCGCTTCGTGCAGATTAAATGGTACGACGGCCCCGCCTGGGACGCCTGGGACGTGCACGGCGCCGACCTCGGCGGCATGGTCCGCATGGAGCAGCACCTCTGCCCGCGCCTCGACCAGGGCCTGACCGCGCTCTTGACCGACTTGCAAGATCGCCGCATGCTACAAAACACGCTGATCGTCGTCGGCGGCGAGTTTGGCCGCACGCCCAGGATCAATCGCTCCGGGGCTCGCGATCACTTCCCGTACTGCTTCTCGTATCTGCTCGCCGGCGGCGGACTCGAAGGCGGCCGGGTCGTCGGCTCCAGCGACCGCACCGGATCGCGCCCCGCTAGCGTGCCCGTCAGCCCGGCTCAATTCGCGGCTACGTTGTATCGCCTGGTCGGCATCGACACGACCGACGCCCGCATGCGTCCGTTCCTGCGCGAGGCCCTGCCGGTATCGGAGATCGTGGGGTGATTTCGCGGAGGTGCATCCATGGTGTTTCCAGCGTTCGATGAGGACGGTGACCTTTCGCCTGGCGTGTATTGTGCGTCCGTGGCTCAGGTTCTCGATCACTATGGCAAGGGATCGCTTCAACGTCGAGCCGTTGCGGATCGGTTGAACCGGATCTACCAGTTAGCGGCTTCAACCGGGCAGTTGGCGAGGTTTGTTGTGTTCGGATCGTTCGTTACCGCCAAAGAGGAACCCGAAGACGTTGATATCGTGCTGTTAATGGAGGATGCGTTCGATTTGGGAACAGTGATTGGGGAAGCCGCGCTTCTGTTCCAACATATGGAAGCCGATACCCATTTCGGCACAAGCGTGTTCTGGTCGACTCGGTCCGGAGCAATCGGTGGCGAACAAGCTATGATAGAATATTGGCAGACTCGCCGCGAAGGTGGCTTGCGCGGTATTGTCGAAATCGTGGGAGAGCGATCATGATTGCCAACGATGAACAACTTGAAACGACCTTGCAACGCATTACGTTCTTCCAGAAGCAAATTTCTCATCTTAGGAAGACGGAAAAAAACCCGGTCAATTACCGCGCCTCAGTTTCGGGCTTTCTCGCCGAGGTTGACCGGATGCAATTGGAAGTGCGGGAGTATTTCAGCTACATTCCCTCGAAGATCACGGGAGCGGTCTGACGACGGGTGTCCTCCTTCACCCGTTTTTGCGCGAGGCCCTGCCGGTGTCGGAGATCGTGGGGTAGGAGAGAGTGGCGAGTGACGCGGTGCTGACTGTTATTGCAGGTTGCCTGGCTAAGTACAAAGTGCGAAGAGCGAAGGACGAAAAATACACATGGCATTTTTTCGTCCTTCGCTCTTCGTACTTTGCCTTTTGTTGATAATCCAATGTAACGTTTTTTGACCATCGGAGACGAACACACATGCGGTGCCGATTCTGCTTGTACATCATCGTCGCAGCTGCCCCGCTGATCGCGTTCGCGCAACAGCCCGCGCAGTATCCGCCACGAAAGTTATTGATCGCCTTCTCGTCTTACCGCGATCGGCCCAAGCATGCGCAGGTTTACTTCTACGAGCACGATGGCGTCGCCAATGGCAAGATCGTCGGCTCAATCGACACCATTCAGAATCGCCAGGACTATCACCCGGTCCTCTCACGCAACGGCAAGATTTGCGTGTTTGCATCCGAACTTGAGAATCAGACCAGCAAGATTTTCGTCTACGACATGACTCAGAAAAAGCTCGTCACGCCGGCCAAACTCAATGTCTCCAGCGGCGCCCTGTTACACCCGACGATCGACGGCCAGGGCAAAACCATCGCCTTCGCGGCATGGGACAAGACCGGCGCTGGGCAACGCTGGGATATCGATTTATACGATCTTCCGGAGCAAAAGCCGATCGCGTTCACCGGCTTGAATCACGTGAAGTTCGACGAACGAATGCCCGCGCTCAGTGCCGATGGCCGATGGCTGGCGTTCGTGTCCAACATGAAAGGCGGGCTTGGCGGGCCGGACATCTATCTCTACGATCGCACGGCAGGCAAGACGATCGCGCTGCCCGAGATCAACTCGCCGAATCTGGATGTGACGCCAAGTATGAGCGCGGATGGCAACCTCGTCGCGTTTGCCTCGGATCGAACGACGGGCCTGGGCGGGCGCGACATCTACCTCTACGACCGCGCGAAGAAGAGCTACCTGCCATTGCCCGGCGTCAACTCCGTCGCCAACGAGCAATCACCAAGCCTCAGCCCCGATGGCCGATACTTGACGTTCGTCTCCGAGCGATTCAAAGGCGAAGGCGAGCGCGACATCTTCGTCTACGATCGAGCGATGCAAAAACTGCTGCCGACGCCGGGCCTCAATTCTAAGCGCGAAGACATGGACCCGTGCGTGATCGTTGTCGAATAGGACCCGCCATTAATGGCGGGCTATATATCACGCCACCGTGATCGTCTTCATTTGCACATCATTGCGGCCTGATTTCGGGTACGGTCTCGGCTCCGGTTGCGCGAAGTCGTGCTTGTCCACGGTGCGAGCGCGGAATTCGTACGTGCCGGCGGCGAGCTTGTCGAGCGTCACGGACCAGTAGGCCCAGCTATAGCGCATCGGCCATTCGCGCGGTTGGCCGGTCTTGGGGTCGAAGCCAAAGACATCGCGCGGCAACGTGCCGCCGGGCAGCGTGCCGACCCAGTCGTTCGGCGGCGGTGCGATGGTGCACGGTAACCAGCGAGCGGTGGCCCAAGCGGGATCGTCCGGCGCGAGTTCGCCATGCGCCCCGGCGGTCGGCCTGAGCCAATACTCGACGCGCTTCAGGCCGGGTAAGCCAACCATCGCTGTGCCCGACATCGTCACCGCTTGGCCGACGCGCCCGTTCACGTCGTTGCCGTCGATGTAGGCAGCAGTCTTCAGATACGATTCCGAGTCGTTGTTGGCCGCCGCGTAGGTATCCATCGCGCGGTATTCGTTGGTCAGTACGATGCGCTGCAGCCACTTGACCGACTTGAACCCATGCGCCCATGGCACGAGCATGCGCACCGGGCCGCCGCGCTCGAGCGAGATCGGATGCCCGTTGAGGCGATACGCAACGAACGGCCCAAGGTCATCGGGCGCGGCGTCCATCACTTGCGTGTAGGTCAACGACGACTGGAACACCTGCTTCGCATCGTTGTTGTGAAAGCCCCAGTAATAGATTCGCCGCACGTTGTTGAATCGGCCCGCGAGCTTCAGCACCTCTCGCAACGGTACGCCGTCCCACAGGCCCTGGCCCAACGGTTGGGCAATGTTCAAGCACTGGATCGCCTTCATCATCTTGACGTTATGCTGCCGACCGGAGCGCGTTGAGTGTCGCGCTCTGCTGCGCGTCGCGGCTAAACGATTCCGAGTTTTTTTTCGCCCATTATTATTTCGATCCCCTGCGGCCACGATTCGCTCGGCTCATATCCCACGAGTTGACGCATCGCCTCGAGATCGTAAATCTCATTTTTCGGTTTGCTCGTGGCGTAAACCACGTTGAACTTCGTCGGCAAGATCGCATCGACGGCACACGCGAAGAATCGGCCCGCGTCTTTGGGGCTCAGGTACACGTCTTGCGCCCATTGGTCCGCGCGGATCTCCTCGACTTGCTCCGGCGTGCGCGGACACCAGCCGAGCCTCACCGCCAACACTTCCATGCCGAACTTCTCCGCGAACGATCGGCCCGCGGCTTCCAGAAACATCTTCCCGGCGGCGTACCAATAACGCGGCGACGGTTGGGCGTCGGCGCCGATTGGGAACGGCCCCGTCAAACGCTGATACCACACGACCTGCCCGCTGCTGGCGAGAATCAACCGACACACGCCTGCTTTCTGGGCCGACTCGAGCACATGATACACGCCGATGATGTTGTTCGGTACGATCTCCGTGAGGAATTCGGCGTCGTCCGGCGTGGCTGCGAGATGGATGACGGTATGTACGCCGACCATGGCGCGGACCACGTCGCCTTCGCTCGCCAGCGTGCCGAGGGTCATGTTGGTGAGGCCAGGCGTCGGCGTGCGATCGAATCCGCGCACGCGCTTGCCTCGTGCGACGAGGGCGCTGACGACGGCTTTGCCGATGCGTCCGCTGGAACCGGTGACGAGGATGAGTGGGATGGACATGTGTGGGTTCCGGGTTGATTGCATTTCGTTTAACGCTCGTAAGACGCCATGCGAGCGCTATACGTAAACGCGATGATTACGCGCTGCGCCGCAGTTGGCGTTGCTCGGCGTCGCGCAGGGCGATTTTGCGATCCATGGCCGTGGCGTCGTACAGCCTACGGTAGAGGGCGACGTGCTCGTCGGTAAGCGTCACGCCACGGCGGGACATCGCGATCCGAGCGGTGGCGAGCAGCGACTCGAATCGGAAGGCCTCGTTGAGTGCGCCGTTCCACAAGCTGACGAACGATGGCACATATTTTGGCGCGAGTCGGCCGGCGGGCAGCAGGTTGCAGAACGCGCCGATATTTGTCCCGGTGTTCATGAGGGTGCCCAGGCCGGTCTTCGTGTGGTCGCCGATGAAACAGCCGACCTTGGTCAGGCCGGTGTGGATCGACGCGCCCGCTTGCACAACGCTGACGTCGCCATAATCGTTGCGCAGGTCGCTGTTGTGCGTGCCGGCGCTGAGGTTGACCCATTCGCCGATGTAGCTATGGCCCAGGAAGCCCTCGTGGTACTTGTTGCTATATCCATGAATGATGCTGGTTTCCACCTCACCACCAACTCGGCATTGCATCCCGAGCGACGTGCCGGCGCGGATTTTCGCGCCGATAACTTGCGACTTCGGTCCTATGTAGCATGGCCCTTCGAGCCGAGTGAAGGCGGTGACGAGCGCGTCCTCATCTATGACAACCGGGCCTTTAGTCGTGTCGGCAACGACCATCGGCTCGATGCACGCCGTCAGCGCGACCCAAAGTTGGCCCAGCGGACCGCTAATCATCGGCTGCGTATGATCGCTGTTGTCCTGTTGCGGCGGCAGCCAGGTGAAATCGCGACGAATCTCGTCGGCGTTGCACTCGACCAGATGCCAGGGGTACGCAAGCAGCCGACCGCCGGCGGAAACGTTGGGCATGTCGTGTTGCCATCGATGCATGCTCGCGGTGATGTCGGCATCATCATTAACATGATTACGTAATTTGTCGTTACGAATAAATGCGTAGGCCGCTTCTCCATTCATTACGCCAACGCAGGAGTCGCCCGGCGGCATGAACGGCTCGTTCGGTGGAAGCCAACGGCTGTTAACGAGCAACACGTCGTTCGGCAGCGCGGCGTTGATCGCCCAGCCGGGATGGGTCAACCGCGCGACTTCCTCCAATTCAGACCTGACGAATGCGCCGGCGATCGGCAGCCCGAAATAGCGAACGATCTTTTCGGCCAGTGTTGTCATGCCGCAGCGCAGTTCGAAAACGGGCCGTGTGAGACAGAGCGGCTCAAAGCGGTCCGCCCGATCTTCGTAGAGATAAAGTTGCATGACGCGTCCTTTCGTCGGTATACGTCGCCTTTGCGTTTTCCGCTTGCGGCTTAGCGCTCAGATTGTCCCATGCGAGCGCTTAGCCGCAAGCGGAATCATGATACCACCCCACCGGGTTTGGCATCCACGCCAGTTTCGGTTGTGACGGTTGTGCCTGCGAAAGCGGGAATTTGCGAAAACCCAGCGATACGGCTTGGACCAGACGAACGCTTTTCACGCGATCTAACGCAATTGCTGGGGATACCAAGTAAAGCTGGGCGGGCTAGGGGAAATTTGCCTGGAAATCGGATATTGAAGACTGCGAAAGCTGGGGGATCAGGCATAATTGATTGAAGTTTGCGGTGTACAACGAACAACCCCACGGACCCTCGCCATGGCGAACGACGCAAAACTCGGATTGGTGCTCGGCGTGGCGCTCGTCGTCGTCATCGGACTGGTCAACTTCCGCGGCGAACCTGCCGGCGCCCGTGTGCCGACCGAACAAGTGCGAGCGATCACGAAGGCCCCGCCGACGCCGCAGGCACACATCGCGAGCCGATAACAGGACTGGTTCACGTTTATCGCTCGCAATATCCCATGCGAACGCTATACGCAGTGCCAAGAAACTCACCCCTTCATCAGAAACGCCTTGCACTCGTCGAGGATCGGCTTGCTCGCCGTCGCGCCGACCCGTGTCACGCCGATGGAACGCACGACGAGTAAGCGGTCGAAATTGCGCACGCCGCCTGCCGCCTTGACTTGCACGTTGGGGGGCGAATGCTTGCGCATCAGTTTCAGATCGTCGTCGGTCGCTCCGGTGCTGCCGTAGCCCGTGGACGTCTTGACGAAGTCGGCGCCGACCTCGCCGCAGATTTCGCAGAGTTTTTGTTTGTGCTCGTCTTGCAAAAAGCAGTTCTCGAAGATCACTTTAACCAACGCCTTTTGGGCATGAGCCGTCTCGACGACGGCGCGAAGTTCCGCTTTTACGTAGGTCCAGTCCTTGCCGAGAACTTTGCCGATATTGACGACCATGTCGAGTTCGATCGCGCCATCTTTCATCGCCTGGATCGACTCAGCGACTTTGATCGACGTGACGTGCCCGCCATGTGGAAAGCCGATGGTCGTGCCGACGGCGACCGTTGAACCTGCCAGGAGTTCCTTGGCCCGGGCAACGGCGTAAGGCTTGATGCAGACCGACGCGACATCGTACTCGCGTGCCAGGCGACAGCCCTGGTCCATCTCGTCATCGGTCAGCTGCTGTTGGAGCAACGAATGATCGATCATCTTCGCTATCTGCGTGTAGGTAAAATCCGCCATTATGGCCTCCGGTGTAATGCGCCCCTGTGAATACTGCATGGCATCAATTTAGCGACGTTCTACAGAAGCGTCCCTACGGCGAGTAATTTGCCACGAAAGAAACACGGCTTTGCAACGCTACCGGGATATCTGGCCAAAATATCGCCTTGTCGGATTGCAAATGCGGCTTCGGAAGGCCATAATTACACTACAGGGATTTCTGCCGGTCTGCTCGGGAGGCCAATAGCCATGCGAATGCCGTTTCACTTTGCGATTCTTCTCGTGGTTATCACGTTCAGCGTCTCAGAATTTCACGCCCAAGAACCAAAGAAGCTGACACCGGCGGCGGTGCAGTTTTTCGAGGCGAAGATTCGCCCCGTGCTCGCGGCGAATTGCTTCGAGTGCCATGCCGACAAAAAACAAAAAGGCGGCTTGCGCCTCGATTCGCTGCCGGCGATGCTGGAAGGCGGCGACCTCGGCCCAGCGATCGTGCCAGGGCATCCCGAGAAAAGTCTGCTCATCCAGGCTGTCAATCACAGCGATAAGCTCAAGATGCCGCCCAAATCCAAATTGCCGCGCGAACAGGTTGATAACCTCGCACAATGGATCAAGATCGGCGCCCCCTGGCCGGGCGGCGACAAGGCGACCACCGTGAAAAAGGGCGAGTTCGTCATCAGCGACAAGGACCGCGCTCACTGGGCGTATCAGCCGGTCAAACGTCCCGCGATTCCCGTCGTGGCGAACAAAACATGGGTCCGCAATCCGATCGACGCCTTTATCCTCGCCAAACTCGAAGCGAAGGGACTCGCGCCTGCACCAGCCGCTTCCAGCCAGGAACTCGCTCGGCGACTTTACTTCGACTTAACCGGCCTGCCGGCAACGCCTTCAGAAATCGAAGCATTTGTCGCCGACAAATCGCTCGACGCCTACGAAAAACTCGTGGACAAACTCCTCGAATCGCCTCGCTACGGCGAGAAGTGGGCGCGCCATTGGCTCGACCTCGTGCGCTTCGGCGAGACGAGCAGCTATGAGCGCGACAATCCCAAACCGAACGCCTGGCGGTATCGCGATTATGTCATCCGCGCGTTCAACGCCGATAGGCCGTACGACCAATTCCTCAAGGAACAACTCGCCGGCGATGAGATGCCGAATGCCTCGGGCGACGCCATCACCGCCACCGGCTTCTATCGCCTCGGCGTGTGGGACGACGAACCGGTCGATCCCAAGCAAGCCCGCTATGACGGGCTGGACGACATCATCACAACGATCAGCCAAACGATGCTCGGCATGACCATCGACTGCGCCCGCTGTCATAATCACAAGATCGATCCGATCGCACAGAAGGACTACTACAAACTCGTTGCGTTCCTACATGGAATCAACCACTACCGAGGCGGCGGACCTTCAGACATCAGGCCCATCGGCGATCCCGAGCAGATGGAGACCTACAAGCAAGCCGAGGCCGAGCTCGAAGGCAAACGCGCCAAGGTGCAAGCCGCGTTGACCGAAATCGAAAACGAATTCCGCGCCAAGTTCAAGGACGCCGACGGCCTCGTCGGCGGCGATCTCGACGAGCTAACCTATCGCTTCTATCGCAATGCCTGGCAGAAGCTGCCCGACTTCGCGCAGGTCAAGCACGAAGACGAAGGCAAGCTGCCGAAAAAGCTCTTCGACATCAGCCCACGCACGCGCAACGAGGCATTCGGCTTCGTTTACGACGGGTTGCTTATCGTGCCCCAGGATGGCAAGTACACCTTCTTTCTCGATTCCGACGACGGCTCGCGGCTAACCGTCGATGGCAAAACACTCATCACCTACGACGGCATCCACGGCACGGGCAAGATTCAATCCAAGACTGTCGATCTGAAGAAGGGCCGACTGCCGATCAAGCTCGAATACTTCCAAAACGTTTTCGGCTACGGCCTCTATGCCGGCTGGTCCGGTCCCGGCTTCGCGAAACGCAATCTCTCCGTGCCGACCGAGAAAGTAGCAGCGAAAGACCTCGCATCCCAACTCCATCAAGACGGCGCCCGCGTGCTTGGCGACCAGCGCTATCAGCAATGGTTCTCGCTGTTCAAACAACGCGACCTGATGCGCACGCCACCCAAGATGCCCGCCGTCGAAATGGCTCTCTGCGTCTCGGAGGCTGGACCGAAGGCGCCGGAAACATTCATCTTCATGCGAGGCAACCCGCATACGTTGGGCGACAAAGTCAATCCGGGTTACCCCACCGTGTTCAACATTCCCGACCCACCCGAAGCAACGCCCACGCCCATCGGTAAATCGTCAGGCCGACGGACGGTGTTGGCGAACTGGATCGCGTCGAAGGACAACCACATGACCGCCCGCGTCATGGTCAACCGCATTTGGCAGCAGCATTTCGGCCGCGGCATCGTGCGAAGCCCGAACGACTTCGGCTTGCAAGGCTTCCGCCCGACGCACCCCGAGTTGCTCGATTGGTTGGCGTCCGAGTTCGCGGAACCGGCAAAGGGTGATGGCCGATGGAGCATGAAAGCCATGCACCGCCTGATGCTCACGTCAAACGCTTACCGCATGGTGTCGCGCACCGATGCCAAGGCGACTGAGCTTGGCACGAAACTCGACGTCGCCAACGACCTCTTTTGGCGTTTCGAGATGCGCCGTTTGAGTGCCGAAGAAATTCGCGATTCGATCCTGGCGATCAGCGGCAACATCAACCTCAAGATGTACGGCCCCGGCGTCTATCCGCCGATTTCCAAGCAGATTCTCGAAGGCCAATCGGTCCCCGGCCGCGGTTGGCCGACGTCGAAGCCCGAAGACGCCGCTCGCCGCAGCATCTATGTGCATGTGAAGCGTTCGCTGATTCTGCCGATCCTCGAAGCGTTCGACGTTGCGGAGACCGACCGCACGACGCCGGTGCGTTTCACTTCGACGCAACCGACGCAAGCGCTGAGCCTGCTCAACGGTGAGTTCATGAACAGCCAGGCGAAACTGTTCGCCGACAGACTGAAGAAGGAAGCTGGCGACGGCTTGCCGGATCAGGTGCGTCGCGGCCTGTACCTGGCGACATCGCGGACGCCAAGCGATACCGAGGTTCGCCGCGGCGTCGCCTTGATCGAATCGCTGATGCGCGAGGACCGCATCAACGCCGACGCCGCATTGCAGGCGTTTTGTTTGGTGGTGCTCAATTTGAACGAGGTGATGTATTTGGATTGAGGAAAGGAGAAAACATGGATTCGCACGAAATAGAGAACCAGATCCGCGACCTTCTGGCAACAGAATCAAACTGTTGGACGCTATCGGATAAGCTGTTCGGTCCAGGTGGATTATTCAGTCTACTCGGCCCAACGATTGAGGATCGTAAACGCGTGGGCCGATCACCGTTGTTCAAGGACGCGCAAAAACGTATCCGCGAGTTGCAACGCCAACGAGCACAGTTGCTGCGCGGGGAACTGAAAAGGCACTCCGTTGGCGTGTGATAATAAATAAATACGAATTTCTGCTATTTGCGAACCACATCGAGGTAGCAAACGGCGTGACCTACCTCAAGATTTTTTTTTCGGGAGAATGATGACGCGCCTCTCAAAAGTCAAATTTCCGTCCGCGGCTGAAGCGTAAGCGAGGCATTCAGGCCGCCTCGCTTACGCTTCAGCCGCGGAAATCGACTTTTGATGGGCGCGTCAATGATGCCATGGGCGAAAAGATGCATCAACAGGTTGAAGCCAAAATACTGCAAATTCTCGCCGAGGAAACAACCGCCTTTGGTATCAGCGACCGTTTGTTCACGGCGGACGGCCGGTTTAGCTTGCTGGCCTCAAACGAAGAGGAGCGTCGTATCATGGTGCGGACGCCGCTATTCAAGCGAACCCAACAACGATTCCGCGAATTGCAGTTCTAAGGAAGCTGAGGAGTTTCAAACCGCCGTTGCAAATATTCAAGGCGTTTGCCTGACAACACGCCATGGTGCGAAATCAGAGCAACTTCGAACCAAATGACCCCTATCGAGATGTACCCCTATGCAAACCAACTTCTGCAACCGCACTCGCCGTGAGTTCCTTTGGCAAACCGGCGCCGGCTTCACGGGCCTCGCCATGACCGGGCTTCTCGCCCAGGACGGCTTCTTCGCCCAGGAACCCGTGCGAACCGGCGCCAATCCGCTCGCGCCGCGCGAGCCGCACTTCCCCGGCAAGGCGAAGAGCGTCATCTTCCTCTTCATGTACGGCGGGCCGAGCCAGGTCGATACCTTCGACTACAAGCCGAACATGTACGCCATGGACGGCCGAACCGTCAACGTCCGCACCTTTGGCCGCGGCGGGCATCGCAACCAGGGCCGTATCATCGGACCGAAGTGGCGATTCAAGCAGTACGGCCAATGCGGCAAGTATGTCAGCAGCCTCTTTCCGCAATTGGCGACGTGCGTCGATGACATCGGCTTCATCCACTCGATGATCGCCGACTCGCCGATCCATGGCTCGGCGATGTTGCAAATGAACACAGGCAAAATCCTGTCCGGCAGCCCATGCCTTGGCTCATGGGTCAACTACGGTCTCGGCACTGTCAACCAAAACCTGCCGGGCTTCTGCGTCATGCTCGACCAGTCCGGCGGACCGATCAGCGGCGCCAAGAACTGGACCAGCGGCTACATGCCCGCGTCGTATCAGGGCACGATCCTGCGACCGACCGGCCAGCCGATTCTCGACCTACATCGCCCCGAAGGCACGACCGATGCCATGCAACGCCGCATGCTCGACACGCTCGGCGCCTTCAACCGCGAACATGAAACGCCACGAGCGCACAACAGCAACCTCGCCGCACGCATCGCATCATATGAACTCGCGTATCGCATGCAATCAAATGCCGAGGATGCCGTTGATGTCAACCAGGAGACCGAAGAAACCAAACGCCTTTACGGCTACGATCAGCCGCAAACGCAAGACTTCGCACGCAAATGCATGCTCGCCCGGCGACTCGTCGAACGCGGCGTGCGATTCATCCAAATCTACTCCGGCGGCAACCACAACGACGCTAACTGGGACGCGCATGGTGATCTCGTCTACAACCACAACCTGCATGCGGGCCGAACCGATCGCCCAATCGCCGGTCTCATCAAAGACCTGAAACGCCGCGGCTTGCTTGACGAGACGCTCATCGTCTGGGGCGGCGAGTTTGGGCGCCAACCGACTGCCGAGTACGCCGTCGGCACGGGCCGCGACCATAATGCGTACGGCTTCACGATGTGGGCGGCGGGCGGCGGGATCAAAGGCGGCGTCAGCATCGGCGCGACCGACGAACTCGGCGCCGAAGCCGTCGAGGACCGCTATCACGTCAAGAACCTGCACGCCACTATCCTCAGCCTGATGGGCTTCGACCCCGACCGCCTGAGCTACTTCTACGGCGGACTGGATCAGAAGTTGGTGGGCGTAGAAGGCGCGGAGCCAATCGCAAAGCTGATGGCCTGAGCGGGCGCCACTCCCTGATTAGCGTTCGCGCGGTGCAGTGCGACATATTATTTCTACAGTTTAATTTGACGCATTTCCGAGCCGCGACCGTCAGGGAGCGGCCAACTGGATACCGTGCCGGAACGTATCTTGTCGGCCACTCCCTGACGGTCGTGGCTCGGAAATGTTTTGCTCCGTTTGCGAATGCGTCAATCAATTGCGTGCAAAATCTACTTCAGACATTGTTTGCATGGACAAATTTCGGCTTTTGCGCCCGAAACCATGTCAGAAATTTGTCGCCGTCTCGAAAAATAGGCGGAGAGGCACTTCTTTGTATGTAGCCATCCTTCCACTCGCTCCCATCCTTTTTTTGCAACCCGCCCCATTTGTTCAGCAACTCAGCATAAACTCGTTGTTGACTAGCATTCCCCGCCGCCTCACCTATCGGAATATGTTTCAAGAGGCGTCCTGACTTTTCAGGATTCGCAAAAACGACGACATGTCCAAATTCGTCAGATTGGATGTACCGTGAATAAGCATTGCGATGAGAATCCAATCGGCCAATTTCAGAGGCGTTCATGATATACGAAATCGAATAAAACCCGATTATCGAACACACAATATCATTTGTTTCAAGACGGCGAAGTCCTGCCCAAAAAACGATGAAGTCGCCTGCCGATAAAAAATCTCTTATTCGTTGCCCTCTACCCGAATTTCCGTCGCCGTATGTGAGGTGGCTAAAGTCAGGATCAAGATGGCACGTCCCCGACAGGCGGCCTGGCCATTCAGCGCCCAAATGACGGACGAAAGGCTCGAACTCCGAGTAATATCGATCAAAGGCAGGCCCTCGACTACTGATCTCGCCATCCGTCACGGGAACGTAGCAAAATCTGCCATCCTTGCGGCACGGAGCGTTCCAATTCCCATCAGTTGCGTCGATTCCTACTCTTAGCAAAATCCCATTCGCCATTTGAAAGCCCTTTTCTTGGACAGATTCGCCGCCCCAAACGTGTCGTTCGGGGGAACCTCATTTTCGCTGATTACGGTAGTTGGAGGCAGGATCGGCCAAAGGGGCTGTCCCCACGCCGGGCTAGCGACAAGACCTAACCAAAGGATCACGAAGGAAAATCCACCGCTTCGCAGATGATTCATAAGGACCTCATGGATTCTGACCAAGAACGAAAAACAAAGGCGTACCGACCGGACAGGTGTTACCTCGTAGCACTCCGTTCGCTATTATCAGTCGGCGACGGAACAGTACGGAGTTATTCGGATTGTCCGGAACGGCAGACCTAGTGCGCCGTCACACTTCTATCTTGGGGTAGATCGACTTCAGTTTTACTCGGGCGTCCTCCAGCTTGAACTGCCACTCGACGCCGCGTTGGCGGTCGTTGATGTGTTCGTGCCAAGCGGTGGTTTCTTCACGGAGTTCCTCG
>SIAQ01000141.1 GCA_009697105.1 Gemmataceae bacterium
TGCCGGACTTGGCAGAAGAATCGGCGCCAGACAACAGAAGTAAGATTCACGGCTGAGGTCATCGAATATCACCAGCAGCGTAATCGCGCCGCTCGAATCTCTCGCCAAAAACAGCGAACGCCGCTGCTAATGTAGCGCTGTAGTGTTAATATAAGGAAGACCTGCGGAGACCGCGCTGAGCCGATCCTAACACAGGCCAACGACGATACGCAAAGTCAGTTGTGACAATTATTGTTTTTTGGATGTTGCTCATGTTGCTCATGCCAAAAGGGATGAGCAACATGAGCAACATCCAAATCACATCGGCGAGCCGGGAGCGTAAGCGACCGGAGGGAAACCACCGTCGCTCACGCTTCCGGTTCGTGACGGCTCCGGACGAATCGCATGGGCTGCGCAGATCCTACGCATCAATTGCTCAGGGCTCGCGCATTTGGCGGGAGATCATGGCGTTCGCATCAAATTGAATATCGCCTCATTTTAATATCTATCAAAGACTTACGCACATTTACGGACCTGACAAATCGCATCGGCATTGAAGTTGCAACTTAGGATGCCAAGCAGCCGTTCTCTCCACGGAGACTCTTCAGTGAATGACAAGCGTAAGATCGTCGTTGTGATCGGCAATGGTATGGTTGGCCACCGCTTTTGTGAGCGGCTGCTTGAATTCGACACCGATCGGGCTTTCCAGATCGTCACCTTTGCCGAGGAATCGCGCCCAGCGTATGATCGCGTCAACCTCACCAAGTACTTCGAGCATCGCCAAGCCGAGAAGCTCGCGCTAGCGCCGCCCGGCTGGTACGCTGAGAACGGCATCACGCTGCACCTTGGCGATCGGGCCACGGA
The DNA here is from genome assembly GCA_009697105.1 of Gemmataceae bacterium. GTDB lineage: Bacteria > Planctomycetota > Planctomycetia > Gemmatales > Gemmataceae > SIAQ01. The sequence goes on from SIAQ01000141.1 coordinate 844, forward strand.
GATTGACCGGACGAACAAGATTGTGCGTTCAGCCAAAGGCCAGGCGATCGCCTACGATTACGTCATCTTGGCCACCGGCTCGGTGCCCTTCGTACCCACCGTGCCTGGTATCGACAAGAAAGGCGTGTTCGTCTATCGCACCATCGACGATCTCGAACAGATCATCGGCTATGGCGCGACCGTCAAGAAAGCAGCCGTCATCGGCGGCGGTTTGCTCGGTCTCGAGGCGGCCAAGGCGACCTTCGACCTCGGCCTCGAAACCCACGTCGTCGAATTCGCGTCTCGCCTCATGCCGCGCCAGGTCGATGACGCCGGCTCGAAAATGCTCGTCGGTAAAATCAACGCTCTCGGCGTGCAGGTTCATCTCAACAAGAACACCAAAGAGATCGTCGGCAACGGCAAAGTCGAAGGCATGGCCTTCAACGACGGCGCCGAACTCGACGTCAAGATGGTCGTCGTCTCCGCAGGCATCAAACCGCGCGATGATCTCGCCCGTTCCAGCGGCCTTACGGTCGGGCAGCGCGGCGGCGTCGTCGTTGACGACTTCTTGCGCACCTCCGATCCCGTGATCTTCGCCATCGGCGAAGTCGCTCTCTACGGCGGCATGATCTACGGCCTCGTCGCGCCGGGATACGAAATGGCCGAGATCGCCGCCGCCAATCTCGTTCACATCGCGAATCAGCCGACCGAGGACATCAGCCTGCGTGCCTTCAAAGGCGCGGACATGTCCACCAAGCTCAAGCTGATGGGTGTCGATGTCGCCAGTTTCGGCGACAGCTTCGCGGATGAAAAGAAATCCAAGGCGATCACCTACGAAGACCCGTTCAAAGGCAGCTATAAAAAACTACTCTTCAACCTCGACGGCACACGCCTGCTCGGCGGCATCCTCGTCGGCGATGCGACCGAATATGGCACACTGTCGATGCTCGCCAAGAGCAGCGAGAACCTCGCCATGACGCCGACCGAGGTTTTGCTCGGCAAGCAGGGCGGGCCGCGCAGCGCCGCCAGCGTCCTCACCTCGATCCCGAACGACGCCCAAGTTTGCTCGTGCAACAACGTCAGCAAAGCGACGATCTGCGACGCGATTCGTCTCAAGAACCTTTGCTCCGTCGATGAAGTCAAATCATGCACTCGCGCCGGCACGGGTTGCGGCGGCTGTCTGCCTCTCGTTACCGATCTCTTCAAAGCTGAGATCAAAGCCGCCGGCAAAAAAGTCAACAACAACCTGTGCGAGCATTTCGCCTGCACCCGGCAGGAGCTGTTCGAGATCGTCAAGATCAAGAAGATTCGCACGTTCCGCGAACTCGTGCACTCGCATGGTCGAGGCAACGGCTGCGAGATTTGCAAGCCGGCCGCGGCGTCGATCTTCGCCAGTCTGTGGAACGAGAGCATCGTCGAGCAGGCCACGATTCAGGACACCAACGATCGCTTCCTCGCCAATATCCAACGCGGCGGCAGCTACTCCGTCGTGCCGCGCGTGCCTGGCGGCGAGATCACGCCTGACAAGCTCATCGTGCTCGGTCAGGTGGCTAAGAAGTATAACCTGTACGCGAAAATCACCGGTGGGCAGCGTGTCGATCTGTTCGGTGCCGCGGTGCATCAGCTGCCGGCGATTTGGGAAGAACTCGTCGCCGCCGGTTTCGAGAGCGGCCACGCCTACGCCAAGTCGTTGCGGACCGTGAAAAGCTGTGTCGGCTCGACCTGGTGCCGCTATGGCGTGCAAGATTCCGTCGGCTTTGCGATCCGAGTCGAGAACCGCTACAAAGGCTTCCGGGCGCCGCACAAGCTCAAGTCGGCGGTGTCCGGGTGCGTGCGCGAATGTGCCGAGGCTCAATCGAAAGACTTCGGCATCATCGCAACCGAGAACGGCTGGAATCTCTACGTGTGTGGCAACGGCGGGGCCAAGCCGCGCCACGCCGAACTGCTCGCTGCCGACATCGACGAAGCGACCTGCATCAAATACATCGATCGCTTCCTGATGTATTACACGCAAACCGCTGACCGCCTGACCCGCACCAGCGTTTGGCTTGAGAAAATGGAAGGCGGCATCGACAACCTCAAGGACGTCATCATCCATGACAAGCTCGGCATCTGCGCTGAACTCGAACAGATGATGCAGCACCAGGTTGACGCGTACGAATGCGAGTGGAAGGCCGTCGTCAACGATCCCGAACGGCGCAAGCTCTTTGAGCAGTTCGCCAACACCGACGAAACCGAACCGACCATCGAATTCGTGAAAGAGCGCGAGCAAAAACGCCCAGCGGCGTGGAATGGATCGTTCGTGCCCGCAGCTGAACTGTCGCTCCTTCGCCGCGACCAAAATGACGCCAAATCTACATCGGCGGCGGAACGCTGGGTGCATGTCGGAAAAACCTGGAACTTTCCCAAGGACGGCGGCGCGACGATCAAGTACGGCAAAACCCAGATCGCCGTCTTCAACTTCGATAGCCGAGGCGAATGGTACGCCACCCAGAACATGTGCCCGCACAAACGCGAATTCGTGCTCTCGCGCGGCTTGCTTGGCGATCAGAACGACAAACCGAAAGTCGCCTGCCCGGTACACAAGAAGACGTTCTCCCTGGAGACCGGCAAAGGCATGAGCGATACGGATTACTCCATTCAAACCTTTCCCGTCAAACTCGACGGCGATGATGTACATTTGCTCCTGCCCAGCGTCGAAGTGCTCGATGCCATCTTCGCGACGGACAAGAATTGCAACGGCACCTGCCACACGACGCCTGCTATGTCGGAGACGGCAACGCGTGTACTGCCGACACGCAAGGCGAAGGTGAATGATCCCTTCGCGGTCAGCCCTTTGGAATAAATTTCCTCGCTCGGGAATAACGAGCGGGAAGCGTAAGCGACCGTGGATTATTGACCGCCGCTTACAACTTCCCGCTCTTCATTGCGGCCCTTCCTTTTGAATCGTCTCGCAATGTGAATAAATTTCCATAAGACAACGATTTACGTTTCGCGACGAGCGGTGAAGAAGCTGGTTAATCGTGCCACATCGTGTAGGGCGGTACCTCTTCCAACTCCATACCGTCGCTTGGGAAGGATCACTGATGAGTTTTGTGATCTTGGGGTTGGGAACTGCCGTTCCACAAAATCGCTACACGCAGGATGAGGCCGTCGAGGTCGCCCGAGCCGTCTCATGCGAGACTGCCGACCAGGCCAAACTTCTGCAAGTCATCTATCGACAAACACACATCGGCTATCGCCACATGATCTACGATCGTGCGGCCTATGACGAAGTCGTGCAAACGGCGGAAGATAACGGCGGCCGATACCGCGCGAAAAACGAAGACGATTTCGGGCCGGACACCGCCGAGCGCATGGCGATCTACGAGCGCGAAGCCTTGCCGATGGCCATGCAATCGACCCAGCAGGCCCTGGCCGAATCGGGCCTGTCTGCGAAGGACATCACGCATCTGGTAACGGTTTCATGCACCGGTTTTCGTGCTCCGGGATTCGACATCGGCTTGATGCGGGAACTCGGCATGTCGAAGAACGTCGAGCGGACGCATGTCGGATTCATGGGCTGTCACGGTGCGTTCAACGGCATGCGTGTCGCCCGCGCCTATGCCGCCTCAGATCCCAATGCTCGAGTGCTGCTGTGCGCGACCGAAATTTGCAGCATCCATTACTACTACCCGTGGAATCCGAAACGAATCGTCGGCAATGCCCTGTTCGCTGACGGGTCGGCCGCGATGGTTTGCGCGTCCGACGCGCAAGCGCCATCGAACGGTTGGCGCGCCGTCGCCAGCGGGTCGTGTCTGTTTCCCGATTCCGAATTCGCGATGGGCTGGGAGATCGGCAACAACGGCTTTGAAATGACACTTTCCGCCAAGGTCCCCAACCTCATCGCCACCAATCTCAAACCCTGGCTCGAACCCTGGCTGGCGAAACACAACCTGAAAATCGGCGACATCGCCTCCTGGGCGATTCATCCCGGTGGACCCCGCATCATCAACTCCGTCGAGGAAGCGCTCGGCTTGGTCGACGGCATCGCCTGGGCCTCGCGTGAGATTCTCACGCAGTACGGCAATATGTCCTCGCCGACGGTAATGTTCATCCTGGACCGTCTGCGCCGCGAAAACTCACTGCGTCCGTGCGTCGCCCTAGGCTTCGGCCCCGGCCTCGTCGCGGAAGCGGCTTTGTTCATGTAATTTTTCAACATCCGCAAGAAAGCCCAGCCAAACCCTGGTTGGCTGGCCATTGGCCGATAGCTATACGCCGCGCGGCCAAGATTGAGACATTGGTGGCACAGACATTCCTGTCTGTGTTCACATTTGACGCCACCGAAAAAAGTCGATTTCCCGTCGGAGGCTGAAGCGTAGGCGAGGCATTCAGGCTGCCTCGCTTACGCTTCAGCCTCGGAAATTCAGTTTTGTCGGCGGCGTCACATTTGTCTCATTCCCCCGCGCAGTATAACATGCGGATTTTGATTCGTGAATTCAGATTGCATATCTCAAATTGCACATTTCAACAACTAACTTTGAAACGACATTTCGCCTCGGGGCTGCTCGACGAATGTGTTTAGCAGAGGTATCTGAGCCTCGCACCCAGTAAGTGCGTTGGTGCCCACCGCAATTGCAAATCAAACCGCTTACTGCGAAAAATACACTGTCGCTTACGCTCTCGGCTCTGGGAGATTCAGTTTGCCTAGAGCAGCTGGGGGATCGGTTCGCCGCCATGCGCGAAGAAGACGGGGCGATTGTTCGGTGTGTAGATCGGTCGGCCACGGTCGATGCCGAGCTTTTCGTACACGGTGCTCGCATAATTTTCCGGCGTTAACGGATGCTCGATGACGTACCCGCCGTCGCGATCCGATCGTCCGATCAGTTGCCCGCCGCGCACGCCAGCGCCGGCGAAGACCATCGAATAGGCGTGAGTCCAGTGGTCGCGGCCTTGCGAGCGATTGATGCGCGGCGTACGGCCGAACTCGCTGACGAAGCAAACCAGCGTCTCGGCGAGCAAGCCGCGCTGATCGAGATCTTCGATCAAGGCGGCGTAGGCGCGATCGACGCTGCCCATCATGACCCAGTGGCCGATGCCATATCGACCCGCGCCGGCACCGGTTGCGCCAGGCAATTCACAGGTTTGGTCGGCGTAAATGAAGTCGTGGTGATCCCAGTTGAGGTTGCTGCCGCGGGGTGTTTCCGCGTTCAACGGCCAGCGCGCATCGACAGTGACGAAGCGCACGCCCGATTCGATCAGCTTGCGTCCCATGAGATAACACGACCCACGATGTCCCGAGCCATAGCGGTCTCGCATCGAGCGTGGTTCGCGTTTGAGGTCGAATGCCGCCGACACGCGCGGACTGGTCAGCATATCGAAAGCTTGATCGTAGAAACGATCCATGCCGAGCGTTTCGGAACTAGCCGGTACGATTGGCGTCAACGCACTGGACAGGCGGTGGCGTTCAGTCAGGCGGCCATCGCCAAGTTCGCTGCGTGGCACGATGCCTTGGATTATCCAGGCGGGATCGGAGAGATCGCGGCCACCGGTCTTGAACACGCGCGTGCCGGCGGGAAGAAATCCGGTTCGCGTTTCCGCTGCCTGTTCATGATTACCGGGGACCATGATATAAGGCGGGAGATAGCGGCATTCGCTGCCTTGGATGTGCGAGACGATCGAGCCAATGTCGGGCATCGACAGGCTCGACGCCGCGGGATGCGATCCGGACAGGATGTATTGTGTGCCGTTGGGATGGGCGTCGGCCCCGCCGCGTGCGTGATGGAAGGAACGGACGACAGCGATCTTGTCAGCGATGCGAGCGGTGTGGGGTAGCAATTCGGTGAAGCGCATGTCGGGCACGCGCGTCGCGATCGGGCGATACGGGCTGCGATGTTCGGAGATCGTCTCGGGCTTCGGATCCCAAGTGTCGATATGCGAAAGCCCGCCTTGCTCGAGAATGACGAGAACGTTCTTCGCCGCGGCTGGACGAGCGGAACCTGACGCCCGCGCGGTCATCGCGAGGCATTCAGGCAGCGATATGCCGAGGACGCCAGTGATGCCGAGTTGTATTGCCGTGCGGCGGGTGATCGGATTCGCATCGGTACGTTTTTGGAACCAGCGGGGGATCATTATCTGCTCCGTGGGATCGACATGTTTAGCCGCTCGCCTTTGGCGAGCGCGGGTTCTGCGCTTTCGCGCTCGCCAAAGGCGAGCGGCTAAACGATGCCTATTTTCCGCGAATCGCGGTGATCGCTTTGCCGGCGGCGTCGCGGATGGCGGCGCGGGCGTCTTGCGATTCGATCTTCGTCAATTCGGGTAATGTGTCTTTCGCACGGGCACCGAGCTCTCCCAACTCCTGAATCGCGGCGATGCGGTTTTCGGTGGAGTCGGCCTTGGCAATGTCGATGAGCGAGATAATGGCTTCGGGGTTTTCTTTGGCCAAGACACCGGTGAGCCGAATGAGATGATTGCGCACGCTGCCATCGGTTTCATTCTTGAGGTTGATCCGCTCCTTGATCGTTGGCCAACCTGATTTCGCTTTGGCGCCGATCGCGCCAAGTGCGATGGCGGCGGATTTGCGTAACTCAAGCCTGTTATGGCTCAATACGACGCACAACGCTGCGACTACGTCCGGCGAATTGGCGCCGAGTCGGGCGAGACCATCAATGGCGACTTCGCGCAACGGCAACGGGTCTTTGGGATCGCCGACGATTTTCAATAATGCCGGAGGCAGTTTGGCGTTTTCCTTATCGTGACGCGTGAGAAGATGAACGCCCGATACACGCACCTCGGGCAATTCCTCAGTGTTCTTTACGGCGGCGAACATTGCAGGAAAAGCGGGGGCGGCACTCTCGCCCATATTCCGCAGTGCGCCGGCGACGGCAGCACGAGTGCCCGGATGCGCATCCTTCAGGGCTTCCACCAGCGCACTGGTGTACTCCGACGCTTGCTTAGAATAGGTATTCGCGATGGCGGTAGCGGCCGACTCTCGCACCGCTTCCGACTTGTCGTTTTGCAGCGTCGCTACCAACAACCGTCCGGCTCCGCGCGTGTCGCTTGGCAGTCGGCCCAGGAGCAGCACCGCTTCCTGCCTGACGCGCGGCTCTTTGTCCTTCTCGATTGCTTCCATGATCGACGCCAACCCAACGCGCCCGGCCGAGTTGCTCGCTTCGAGTGCGATCAGCGCGGCTCTGCGGAATTTGGGATTGTCGTGCGTACGGAGAATCGTGATCCATTCGCCGATCGTCTTACCAAGGATTAGCTCTTCCTTGGTCTCGGGTTTTTTGTCTGTAGTCTTTGCGTCCTGTGCCGAGGCGGCGCCGAGAATGGCGAAGACGAGAACTGTGATCAATGAGAGAGAGAAGAACCGTTTCATGTGCGGAATCTCCGCCAGCGTCAGTGTACGTCGTTCGATTGTAGTCGTTTGTTTACGTTTAGCGCTCGCGAGCGCTAAACGTAAACAAACGACTACCATTGCCGGTCTTACTTGACGCTCCAGATTTTGACCAAGCCGTCGATGCTGCCCGAGGCGAGCCATTGGCCGTCGGGGCTGAACGTGAGCGCGGTGACGTTGCCCAGGTGGGCCTTGATGCTGCGCAATTCCTTGCCTTCGAGATCCCAAATGCGGATCGTTTGGTCATAGCCGCCGGTGGCGAACTTTGAGCCATCGGGGCTGAGGGCGATTGACCAGACGGCGTCGTGGGCTTTAATGTCTTTCATTTCCTTCTTGCCTTCGATGTCGAAAATCTTGATGTAGCCGTCCTGATTGCCGGCGATGACTTTCTTGCCGTCGGCTGAGAAGATCGCGCAATTGAAAGCTCGGCCAAGCTCTTTGGTTTGGCTGACTTTGCCTTTGGCGTCTTTGACCTCGACAACTTTTTCCAGCGGTTTGAAGCTGGCGATTTCCTTGGCGTCGGCGATGTCCCATACACGGACCGTGCGGTCGGCGCTGGTGGTGACGACGCTCTTGCCGTCAGGGCTGAAGGCGACGTTCGTGACGGAATCGGTGTGGCCTTTGATGGTCTGCGTATCCTTACCGGCGGCGATGTCCCAGATTTTGACGGTCTGGTCTTCACTCGCTGTTGCAAAAAGGCTGCCGTCTTTCGAGCGGGCCAAGGCTTCGATGCCTGCGGTATGGCCCTTGATCGATTTCGCTTCCTTGCCGGCCTTCGGGTCCCAAACCTTGATTTCGCCTTCCCAGGCTTTTTTCTCTTTGACCCATTTGCCTGTCGTGACGAGCAGCTGATCCTTGAAATAAGCCAGGGCCTTGGTTTGGGTGGGATGGCCTTTCAGCGTCTGGATATCTTTCTTGGCGGCGAGATCCCAAATCTTGACGGTAAGGTCACGGCTCGCGGAGGCGATGGTCTTGCCATCGGCGTCGAACGCCAGTGCGAACACCCAGCTGGAGTGGCCCTTGAACTCAATCGCAGCCGGGTCGGCCTTGAACGGCTCCTTCTTTTCCTCTTTTTTCTCTTCCTTCTTTTCGTCCTTCTTTTCTTCGGTCTTCTTTTCGTCTTTCTTTTTCTTCTTTTTGTCGACGACCTTGTCTTGGGCTGCGGACTCAACGGTAAGCGAACCGAGGCCGACGATCAGCCCAGTAGTGCACAGCATGGCGAGGAGAAGTCTGGAAATACGCGACATGGTGGGTTCCTACAGGTGGGATACGACGACGCGCCAACAGCGCGAGACCCAATCGGCCTCGGTGCGACGCGCGAAATCACTCAGGTTGGTATAGGTAATCCAGCGCGATTTGTCGCGATTATCAAATAAAACCGTCGCTCGCGCGTCCGGCTAACGAATTGGAAAAAACATCCGGAAGCGTGCAAGTCCCAGGGGGGCTAGGAACACCCCCGCAAAACGTTGGAAAAACACCGATTTCCGAAATGGGCGGCGCAAAATCCGGCGCACTCTCGCCTACCGACCCCGACCTACAACGCCTACTCGACGCCTGGCCGACGTTGCCCGAAGCGATGCGCGCGGGCATCCTGGCCATGATCGCGGCATCCAAGCCATAGCCTTCGGAAATTGGTCCGTGGTGCTCGCAATGCCACCCTGCTCGCCCGCATACCGATTAAAGCAGATTTTTCTTTTCATCGCATCAACCTAAAGATAGGATTATCACTTTCAATCATCGTTCGTGTTTGCGCTAAAGGATTCGCTCATGAAACAGGTTATTATCGATAACCCAATCATCAATTCGCCGTTCGAGGAACCGGCCCGGCATTTCCGGTTCGTCGAAAACAACATCACTGAGCACCTCGACGACGGCCGCCGCGTAAGTTCCTACTTTGTGCCAATCGCGCAGCCAAAGAAGCGACACCAGCAAACGCCGTTGTTCGACGACTTTGAGCCGAGCGCCGTCGAAGAAAACAAGGAGATTAACCAGCTACGTCAAAAGGTCGATGTTTGGCGGAAACGCGGCTATTCAAACATCTCAACCGTCACGCGCGAGTTGCTGAGCTACTGGACCGATCCGCAGCGCGACAGAAGGCTTTTTTTCTGTCAGATTGAAGCCCTTGAAACGGCAATCTACATCACAGAGGCGGCCTCAAGGCTTGGCGACAACTGGACCGATCAATTCTTGAAAACCGCGAACCAGAACGCGAATCCGTTGCTTCACCGCATCGGTATCAAGATGGCAACCGGCACCGGGAAAACCATCGTGATGGCGATGTTGATTACCTGGCAAACGCTCAACAAGATCGCATACCCGCAAGACCCTCGCTTCTCGAATACGTTTCTCATCGTCACGCCAGGAATCACCATCCGCGACCGCCTGCGCGTTCTTCTGCCAAACAACCGGCCCAACTGCTACAAGGATTTGAATCTCCTGCCGAACGAGAAACTGGCCGAACTAAACAAAGCCAACATCCTCATCACAAACTACCACGCCTTCATGCTCCACGAGCAGGGCGACGCCGGCAGGCTCACCAAGAACATCCTGGCCCAAGGAAAGAAGAACGCCTTCACGGAGATGCCTGAAGAAATGGTCCACCGTGTTTGCCGGGAGTTCGGCAAGAAGAAGAACATCATCGTCTTCAACGACGAAGCCCACCATTGTTATCGCCGCAGGCCGGAACCGGAGAGCGCCGACAAGCTGAAAGGCGACGACCGCAAAGAGGCTGAGCAACGCAATGAAGAGGCCCGCGTCTGGATTTCCGGGCTTGAAGCGGTCAAACAGAAAATCGGCATTCGCGCGGTTTACGATCTGTCGGCCACACCGTTCTTTCTGAGCGGTTCCGGCTATCCTGAAGGTACGCTTTTCCCCTGGATCGTCTCGGATTTTTCCCTCATCGACGCCATCGAGAGCGGCATCGTCAAGGTACCGCGTGTGCCGATCGCGGATAACCAGATGACGGGAACCCAACCGACCTATCGCAACTTGTGGCTCAACATCCGCGATGAGTTGCCGAAAAAGACCCGCGACAACGAAAGGATGGGCGAACCGAAGCCACCACCCGCCCTGGAAGGGGCGCTGCAAAGCCTCTACGCGAATTACCAGAAAGCCTACGACGCCTGGGAGCCGAACGAGAACCGCGGCAGCACCTCGACGCCGCCGGTGTTCATCGTGGTTTGCAACAACACCAGCGTTTCCAAGATGGTTTTTGACTACATTGCCGGCTGGGACAAAACGTTGCCCGATGGAACCACGGTTGCGGTCCCCGGCAAGTTGAAACTGTTCAGCAACGTTGAGAGGAACCGCTGGATTCCCCGCCCGAATACCATTCTCGTCGATAGTCACCAACTCGAATCCGGCGAAGGCATGAGCGCTGACTTCAAAAAGATTGCTGCCCGCGAGATTGCCGAGTTCAAGGACGAACTCCGTCGCCGCTTCCCTGGCCGGGATGCCGAAGAGTTGACCGAGGAAGACTTGCTCCGCGAAGTGATGAACACCGTCGGCAAACCGGGCAAGCTTGGCGAAAACATCAAATGTGTCGTCTCCGTCTCGATGCTGACCGAAGGCTGGGACGCCAACACCGTCACGCATATTCTCGGCGTTCGCGCATTCGGCACGCGGTTGCTTTGCGAGCAAGTCATCGGCCGCGCTCTGCGCCGGGTTAGCACCGCAGTCAATGCGAAGGGACACTTCGACCCGGAGTATGCCGAAGTGTATGGCGTGCCCTTTTCGTTCATTCCGTGCAGTGGTGGAGGAGAACCGCCGCCGCCGCTACCTGACCCCACGCACGTTTGCGCCGTCGAGAGCCGCCAAGCGTGCATGCTTCGTTTTCCGCGGCTAACGGGCTATCGTTTCGAGATTCCGGAGGGGCGCTTGACGGCGAATTTCACTCCGGATTCCAGGATGGTACTATCGACGGCGGAACTTCCCACGAGCGTCGAGAACGCGCCGATCGTTGGCACCCATAGCTTTCTAAACCTTGACGAACTGAAAAACCGGCGCGAAAACGAAGTCGCCTTCCAGATCGCCAAAGTTGTGCTCGAAAAGTATTTCTCCGACGAAAAGGACCCCTCCACGAATCTGCAATCGTGGCGCTTCCCCGAATTGCTGGCCATCACGAAGCGCTGGTTGGACGAATGCGTCGTTTGTAAGGACGACACGTTCAAGCAACTTTTGCTCTTGGTCCAGAAGGCCCACAACGCCGCGGATCGTGTCTATCGCGCGATCGTTCCCGCAACATCGGGAGCGCAAACGCTCAAGCCAATCCTCATGCCCTACGAAGCCGAGGGGAGCACGGCTCACATCGATTTCCTGACGCGCCGCCCGACCTATGACACGCGGCCCGACAAGTGCCACATCTCGCACGTCGTCGCCGACACCGATTCCTGGGAACAAAAGCTGGCCCAGACGCTCGAAGACATGCCCGAAGTGCTGGCGTATGCCAAGAATCAGAATCTCGGCTTCTTCATTCCGTACAACATTGATGGCAACGAGCGCAAGTATTACCCCGATTTCCTCGCCCGGCTGAACCATCCCGTCGGGCAAATGCTCAACCTGATCCTGGAATGCACAGGCCAAAAGGAAGAGGACAAGCAAGCCAAGGTGGACACCGCCAAGAACCTCTGGGTTCCCGCAGTCAACAACCACGGCGGCTTCGGGCGCTGGGCGTTTCTCGAAATCACAGACCCGTGGGATGCGAAAAACCTGATTCGCCGTTGGTTATGCGGACGACCTGTGAGCGAACGGTAGAATGAAATGAATGAGCTTGTGAACCAGGTTGATCTATGGTCGGTCCCCCACGACAAGCCGGTTATCGCGAACATCGTGAAATTGACGCGGGAACTTGCCCAGGCCCAGATTGATGGGCATTGGTGGGCTTCGCTCGGCGTTCCGAAGAACGTTCGTGAAAAGGAAAGCGACCATGCATGGCGCTGGGCCAAGAGGTTGGGTGAACTCAAAAACGATCGCTGGCATGAGGCCGTTGCAATACAAACCGACGATGGCAAAATTCAGGGGGCGATGTTATATTGGTCGAACACCAAATCTTTCATGGATGAAGGGAATGGGGCCGTCTACATCGAAGCCTTGGCAACGGCCCCACGAAATCGCGCGTGGCTCGTACCTTCGCCTCAATATCGCCGTGTCGGCACGGCTTTGATATTACGCGCGGTTTCGCACAGCAACTTTCTTGGCCTCAAGGGAGTAGTGAACCTGGAAGCATTTAACGAACCGTTGCTGTTGGATTATTATCGACAACTGGGATTCATGGAAATTCGAGTCAAGGACGGACTTCCGCAAATGGAACTGAGTGCCGCGAAGGCAGTGCAGTTCATTCGCAAGGCAGGGTATGATCTATGACAAAGAAACTAACGGACGCGCCTCCCATCATGGGAAGACCACCGAAAAGCAACCTGCGCATCGATCTCGATGACTTGAGCACCGTCGTTGCAAAATCCGATCTCGATTTGCATATTCTGCGCCTGTTGGCGCTGCACCCAGCGCTCAAAATCCGTTTCCGAAATCATGACCTGGCTTCACTCGACGACGCCACTAAACAGGTTCTTCTGAACGACATGAACCAAGTGCTTGGTGTGCGCCCCATGAAAAAACGCAAGCCATGATGAACATCAACCAAGCCAAGCGATTCACAGAGGAGAAATTCCCGGCGGGTCCGGAGGAACTTGCCGCCGAACTGGGAATCGAAGTCCGCGAAGCGCCGCTTACCGGATGCGACGGCTGGGTCCTTTCCGGCCCCCCGGGTGTGATTATTCGGCTGAATAGCACCGCGTTCCCCACACGCCGACGTTTCACTCTGGCTCATGAACTCGGACATCTGCTTCTTGGCATACCAAGTGTCGTCGGTGAGTCGGTGTACGACTCGCTGAAATCGAATAACACTGAGGAGCGCCAGGTCAATGATTTGGCGGCTGAACTCTTGTTGCCGGAAAGCATTGTCCGGCTGCATCTTCCCTCGGTCCCGGTAGTGGCCAAGCAATTGCGAAAGCTGGCCCAGAAGGCCAACGTATCGGAATTGGCAGCTGCGATTCGGGTCGTCAATCTTGCGAAGGAGGTCGGTCTTGTCAATGCTGCCGTGGCGTTTTTCAAGGGCGACGTGTTCGAGTGGCTTTGGTCAAGAACTTTGACCATGCGGCCGGCAGATGCAACCGATTTGCTTGTCGAAACGAAGAAGACCGATCCTTTGCCCGCTCGAATACACAAGGGGAAAACAAACGAAGTTATCGTTGCATCGATAATCTCAAATCCAACGAATCAGTCTTCGACTTTGTTTGTTCAGCTTCTCCCCGAAGAGGACGGCAACCGCCTATCCAACGCGGAGCGACGGCGGCCTTTGGAAGATTTCTTGTTCAAGGATGACAATCAATTCCGCATGGAGCTCCAAGGCGTCTTCGGCTCATTCCGGCCGAAGTGTGCAGACTGGACCCTCGAAGTCGCTTTCGCCGAATTCTACAAACAAAAGGGCGAACGCTGGTCGGGGACTCGCCGGACCCGGCTCAACAGCGTGAAGGGCCGCGAATACGTCCGTTTGCGTCTCAGTGAATGGTGTCCTGCAAAGTGAGATTTCAATGGCCAAGAAAAAAACCGCTCCCGTTGCCAGCATCAAGCACAAGGACAAGCGGCCCAATATCCCGACGCGCGAGCTGCGCGGGTTCGTCGAAGGCGATGAAAACACGCCGATGACGTCCACCTTCGCCGGCTTGCTCTATGCCCGCGATCCATCGCTCGATCCGCAGCTCGTCTGGAAGGGCAAGGACGAACTCGACCGCAGCGAACTCACCGTCCCGTGCGTGCCGATCTACATCCAGGA
>SIAQ01000142.1 GCA_009697105.1 Gemmataceae bacterium
GGTCGCGGCTCAGAAAAGCGACAATCCCACCCGTCGAAAGTATAGAACCCGCCCCGACACCGAAGTCAAACCGATTCGGTTTGGATGTCGATCATGTTGCTCATGCCAAAACAGATGAGCGCGATGAGCGACATCCAACTTTGCTTACGGCTCTGAAGTTTGAGCAGGCCACTTGTGCGCTGTCCAAACTCCGGTACACTATAAAAAGGTTCACGTCGTGAAGAATTGCGGAATGCCTGCCAATGTCAAAATCGAAACCGCCACTGGTGCGCTTGGCTGAGATGACGCCCGGACAGGCAGGCGATTTCTTCTCGCTTCTCTGTGAGCGCACCCGTGCCGCTCGACGCGATGGCAAGCCTTTTTACACCTGCCGATTCCGCGATACCGGGCGGACCGCCGCCTTCATGGTCTGGAGCGACGGCCCGTGGTTTGAAGCCTGCGATACCACCTGGCAGGAAGGCCGATTCTACAAGATTCGCGGCGTGTATGATGAGCACAATGTCTATGGCCCGCAGATCGACGTACAGAACATCCGCGCCGTGATCGACACCGACCGCGAGAACGGCTTCGATCCGCTCGAATTCGTCGAACGCTCGCGCTACAACCTCGACGAGATGTATCAGGAGCTTTGGAATTTCGCCGAGAGCCAGATTGCTAACGTCCCGCTGCGTCGGCTCGTGCTGACGCTTCTCGAACGAAAGAAGCAAGCGATCAAACAACTGCCGGCGACGCAGAAGCATTTCTATCCGTTCGCTGGTGGTTTGCTGGAGCATATCGTCTCGGTCGCGCATTCGTGCCTGCATCTGGTGGATAAGTATGTCGCGCGCTATCCCGACTTGCATCCGCCGATCAATCGCGACCTTGTGTTGGCCGGCGCGATCCTGCACGACATCGGACGCACGGTGGAATTCAACGACGATCCACTGAACGTGCAGCCGACCGTCGATGGCCGATTCACCGGTCATCTGCTGTTGGGCCGCGATCTGGTGCGTGACGTGGCCCGCGAGTTGGGCGACGTGGAGCCGGACCTGGTGCGGATGCTCGAGCACATCGTGCTGGCGCATCTGACGCTGCCGGAATGGGGTTCGCCGCGCTTGCCGTTGATACCCGAGGTGTTGATTATTCATCACGCAGATGACCTGGATGCGAAGCTGGAGATGTACATCCGCTGCCTGACGCGAGACAAGGAACCGGGCGAATTTACCGTTCGCGATCCGGTGCTTGGTCGTCAGTTATACAAGGGGCGGACGGTGTGACGTTGACGCGACATAGCCAGCCAATGATGGCGGGTTTGTTGCAAGACTCGCCATAAATGGCGGGCTATATACTCGAAGGAGTTACCGTGAAAAGCTATTACTTCGTACCGTTCGTGATCGCCGTGTTCGCATTCGGATCGTTCTCCACGCACGGCGGCGAGACGCCTAAATCGAAATTCAAATCGACCGTCAAGGACGAGAAAGCGGTCGTCGTTGATATGAGCGATAGCGGCGCGATCGATCCGACGCCACGCATCCGCTATCAGTCGCAAGGCAACTTTTACATCACGGTCAATACACTCCAGATGCAAACCTTGCACCTGAGCCATTTCCCCAGTTTGTTGATAAACGGGCGGTTTATTCAACAGGCCGGCGCCGGCGGACGCTTCGAGTTCCTTAACGCGCCGCTGCCCAAAGGTCCCGGCGGCAAGCAGCGCAACGGGCAAATGTCCTCCTGGCTGATCGACGATGTGCGCATTGTGCAGACCGCCGAGTTGCACCCATCCAAGGCGAAGGCGCCAGGCCAAAAACGCAACCTCGACACGGTGCTCATCACCTACACCATCGAGAACAAAGGCAAGAACGCCGTTCCCTTCGGCATGCGTGTCTACATGGATACCTATGTCATCGACAACGACGGCTGCATGTACGCCTCGCCGACGACGCACAAGGGCAAGGTCCTCGACGGGATGATATTGCAGGAAAAAACGCTGCCAAGCTACTTGCAAATGCTCCAACGACCCGATTTGCAAAATCCCGGCTACATCGCCCATCTCACGCTTAACATGGGCGGGAAATACGAACGCCCGACGAAGCTCGTGCTCACCCGCCATGGCACGGGCTTCGGCGCATGGGACATGCCCGCCGCCCCTTCCATGGGCGATTCCGCGATCGGCATCTTCTGGGCGACCAAAGACCTCAAGCCCGGCATGAAACGCGAACTCGCCTACGCTTATGGCGAAAACATCGCGGTGACGGCGGAGAGCGAAGGCCGATTTGAAATGGCGCTGGGCGGATCGTTTGAACCGGGCAAGCAATTCACGGTCTCCGCGATCGTCGCCGACGCCGCGCTCGGCCAAGCGATGACGCTCGAACTGCCGCCCGGCATCGAGCTTGTCGAAGGCATGGCGACGCAGCCGGTCCCGCCCATCATCGGCGACGCCGAGTATTCGACCGTCCTGTGGAAAGCCCGCGTGCTTCAAACGGGCGAGCACACGATCCGCATTCGCTCCAGCACTGGCGTGACGCAGTCAAAAGTCATCAGCGTGTCGGCGGTGAAGTAAGGCCGCGTGGAATGTTCCAAGCGCTAAGCCGCAAGCGGAAAACAAGCATCGGGAAATATCAGTCTCATCCAACGATCACGCGCGGGCGTTTGGCCGGGTTCGGTTCCGCATGCTGGATTAACTCGCGCACCTTCCAGGGCACGTTACCTTCGCCGAACGCAAGATAGCTCCAGCTGGCCGACAGCATGTCCATTTCCGTCCAGCCGAAGTGCAGCCCAGGCGGAGAGCTATTACGTGACATTTCCAGAGCGGTGGCGGCGATGGCGTGAGCAACCGACACGCTGCCCGTCACACGGATGATGCTGCGATGGTTCTCGCGTACCACTTCGACCTTGAGCGTTTGGAAAAAATCGCTCGGATCATCGACGTTGATATCCAGAAACACAATGTCGACTTCCTCGGATAAATGATGATCCTCCCGAATCTGTATTTCCTTTTGTTCATACGTCTCGCGAATCGGCCTAAAGGGAACGAGGATTGGGAAATCAGTCAGGCGCAGACTATCCCACAGGAACTTCGATTGCTCGTCTTTGAACCCGAAGCCGATCGTACGCAACTCATCCGCCCGCCAGGCGCGCGATAGGATCGACATCGCCACGACAGCTGCGATGAAGCAGCACGAAATCGCCAAACCGCTCGGCGAGCGCATCGTCACCGCCAAAGTCGTCGTCACAAACACCATCGCAATCAACGTGAAGTAGCCCAGGTCTAGCCAGCGTAGGAACCGCCAACTCGTGGTCAATCGTTGCAGCGCTAGCTTCTTGTCCAGCGCTGTCACCACGGCGGCACAGGCGATCAACACCAGCACGCCCGTGGCGTATGCGCCGCGCTGGTCCTCAACCTTCGCCTTGAACCACACAGTGACCAACGTGTTGATGGCGGCGAATAGCATCATCAGCACGCCCCAGCGCTGCGTCCAGCGAAATTCCATGCCAAACCGCGTCAGGAACAACGGCAGCAGCACGGACAATGCCGTCATCACGCTCGTTCCTGCCAGGCACAGAATCAGCACCGTCACGATGTCATACGCCGTGCCGAAAACCGGACCGCAGATCGGCCAGAGCAGTTCGTCCTCGCCAAAGGTCAACCTGCCGCCGTGCGCAAGATAGGCGAGTGAGCGGTTGTTCGCTCCGCCGTCAGCTTGCAATTCCTCGTGTGGAATCAAGAGCGTCGTCACAAGCACCGACCCAAGCAAGTAGATCGACATGATGACCGCGGCGGTGATCAGCACTTTCCGCGTATTGCGGATTCGCGTTCGCGGCGGCTGTTCGTCCGGCTTGCCCTGGACCTGAGGCATCAGGATCATGCTCATCTCGAAACCGCTCAAGCCGAGTGCGAGGTTCGGCAACGCCATCAGCGCCCACAAGACGACCTGCCAGAAAGCAAGGGGCGGTCCGCCGCGCTCGACGAGGTCGAACTCGCCGCGAATCATCTGGTCCCACCAGTCGTGGAATATTTCTCGGTGTTCGTTCAGCTGCCACAATCCGCCCGCGATAACGATGCCGGTCATCAGCAGATAGATCGCGACCAGCGGGACCGCCAATCTCACGACGTTGCGATTGAAGCCTTTGCGCAGCACGAACCAGAACACGAAGCCCACGATGCCGAGCAAGATCGTGACGACGAGTTGTTCGTCGAAGTATGGAGCCGCGCGTTCACCGAACCAGGCTATGCCATGATCTTTCAACCAGCCGACGGCGACATGGGCGATCTCTCGACGATCGTTGTCATGTTTGTGCAGCACATGCACCGAAGCGTCGGCCAGCGACAGCGATTTGAGCATCGTGAAGTCGGTGGCGGCGAAACCGAGCATGATAAGGACGAGCGTCTTACCCCGCCAACCGCGAATGTGCTTTTCGATAATGCCCAGCGACCCCTGCCCGCCCGGCGACCGCCCCGCCAGCCAGCAGTAAACCGGAAGCGCGCCGAACAGCGTGACGAACACGACCGCCGCCGTTGCGATTGGGCCAAACCGCTTTGTTACCTGGTAAGTGATCGACGGCTGATAAGCGAGCGTGCTGAAGTAGTCGAGGCCAAGCAAGCAGACGATCCAAAGCCAATAATATTGCTCGCTGGCGACCTGCTTGGCATCGGTTGGTGTCGGGGCATTGTCGGCCATTAGGGGACTCGCAGTGCGGTTTGGTTCTGCTCAATATACCTTTGGCGGCTGAGTTTGACGCTTTTCCGAGCCGCGACCGTAAGGGAGCGGCCGACAGAATGCCGAGCGGTTGATGTCGGCCGCTCCCTTACGGTCGCGGGTCGGAAATGTTTTGATCGGTTCGGAAAAGCGAGAATTTCTACCATGCGAAGTATATAGAGCCCGCCATAAATAGCTGGCTATATACGAAGAACGAGATTTTGCCTTCGGTCCGTGTCATTTACCCGTCGCCGGTGCCCTGACCGCCGGAGATTGTATTTTTTCCAATGTGAAGATTACAAGGAAGGCAGAATCAGACGTTTGCCGGAGACGATCGTTTCTCGATATTATTGCATAACGTTTTATTTATCAAGAAGTTGCGAACAACAATCGATTTGCATTCAAGTTCGGCATGCGAGTTGCAAATAGAAAACATATCAGTCGGGCCGGCAGAGAAGAGGCACGATTTGCTTAAGAAATGGCCCTGCCGAAGGCGACCCGGAACTCGCCTTCGCGCAGGGCCGATCTTTTTTCCAGAACAGCCTGCTCGCATTCCTGTCACTTCATGCGCGTTCCGTGCGCATGCCGATTGGCTTCGTTGCTCATTATTGCGACGATCTGTCGCCATTTTCAAGATAGACGCTATAATAATGGGCAACGCCAGTCTCGCGGGTCCTCTCCCTTTTTCCGCTTTCCTGGCACGGCCCCGCACCCTTGAGGCTTGCCTTTCATGGCATCATCCTCCACTGCAAAAAAACCGATCGACGCACCGTTGCCGGGTGTCGTTGGCACCTGTCCGGCAATGCGTGCCGTCTACCGGCTGACGCGCCTTGTTGCCAGTTCACGCGCCAGCGTGCTACTTATTGGCGCAACGGGCACGGGCAAGGAAGTAATCGCCCGCAACATCCATCGCCTCAGCCCGCGTGCCGACGGCCCCTACGTGCGTGTCAACTGCGGCGCGCTCACGGAAAGTCTGCTCGAGAGCGAACTTTTCGGCCACGTCAAAGGCGCATTCACCGGCGCCGTCGACAACAAGACCGGAAGATTCGAGGCGGCACACGGCGGCACGATCTTCCTCGACGAAATCAACAGCATGAGTTCCAAGCTTCAGGTGAAGCTGTTGCGCGTCCTCCAAGAGCGCGAGTTCGAGCGTGTCGGCGAGAGCCGAACCATCCGCGTCGATACGCGCGTGATCGGTGCGACAAATCGATTTCTGGAGGAGGAAATCGAAGCAGGCCGATTCCGCGAGGACTTGTACTACCGCCTCAACGTCGTGCCGATCTACCTGCCGCCGTTGCGCGAACGGACCGATGATATCGGTGCCTTGACCCATTTCTTTCTCGAGCGGTATTGCGAAGAAAATCGCCGTGATCCGCCCGACCTGCCGGCGTCGATTCTCGAACGTCTCAAACGCTACGATTGGCCAGGCAATGTGCGCGAACTGGAAAATTACGTCGAGCGCTGCGTCGTTTTGTCGCATGGCCAGGACGTGCAGTTTGACCACATGCTGCCGGGCCACGAGCAGCGCATGCGCGTCGCGCATGGCAAACCCGCCGAGATGGATCAGCAGGTTCAACTGCTAGTTCGCACCGCATTGCAGCAAATTCCCGCCGACGACGGCAACCTGTACAACCGCCTGATCCGCAGCATCGAACGCGAACTGCTCGACCAGGTGCTGCCCCTCTGCGACAACGTGCTCATCAAGGCGGCGGCACGCCTAGGCATCAACCGCAACACGCTGCACAAAAAACTCAGCGAGTTTAAGCATCCCCTCGTGACCCACGCGGAACCGGAGACGTGAGATCATATCATAATCATTGACGGTTGTGTTTTCCGCTAGCGGCTTAGCGCTCATGAACATCCGGCATGAGCGCTAAGCCGCTAGCGGTATGTCGTGATCTCCTGAGGATTCCCCATGCGTTGGTTCCTTTTCCTATTCGCGGTTCTCGCTACAGGTCTCGTACACGCCGACGAATGGAACCGCTTCCGCGGGCCGAACGGCGCCGGTGTCAGCGACGAAAAATTCCCGATTCAGTGGACCGACAAGGACTACGCCTGGAAGGTCAAGTTGCCGGAGCGCGGATACTCAAGCCCGGTCGCCTGGCAGACGCATGTGTACGTGACCTCCGCCAACAAGAAGTCCGGCGAACGCCATGTACTGTGCATCGACGCCGAGACGGGCAAGACCGCCTGGCAGCGTGCGTTTCCGGACAATTCGTACAAGATGCACAAGCGCAATAGCATCGCCACTTCGACGCCCACCGTCGATGCCGATCGGCTCTATCTCGCCTGGGCCACGCCGCAACAGTACATCGTCCAGGCCCTCGATCGCTTGACGGGCAAAAACATTTGGCAGATCGATCTCGGCACCTACACCAGCCAGCATGGCTTTGGCGTCTCGCCAATCCTCTTTGAAGACCTGTTGATCCTGGCCAACGAGCAAGACAAGAAAGGCAGCCTCCACGCCGTCGAAGCCAAGACAGGCAAGAAAGTTTGGACCATCCAACGCAACAGCGGCAATGCCACTTACTCGACGCCGTGCGTTTATCGCGGCACCGATGGCAAAGCAGCGCTGATCTTCACCAACTGGCAGCACGGCATCACCGCCGTCGAGCCGCGCTCGGGCAAGGTGCTCTGGGAAACCTCGGTCTTCGAGCCGGGCAAACAGGAACGCGCCATCGCCTCGCCCATCATCGCCGGCGATCTCGTCATCGGTACCTGCGGCTTTGTGTCGGCGCAGAAACACTTCGTCGCCGTTCGTCCAACTGCTGACGGCAAAGTGAAGGAAGTCTGGCGCATGGAAAAGGCCGTCGCCTACATGCCCACGCCGATCGTCAAAGGCGACCGTATCTATTGCTGCAGCGAACTCGGCATCTTCACTACACTCGATGCCAAGACCGGCAAAGTCATTTGGCAGGAACGCATCGACGGAGAATTTTCGGCTTCACCCATCTTGGCCGACGACGCGATCTATTGCCCCGCCAACGACGGCACGGTTTACGTGATCCAGGCGAGCGACACGTACAAATTGCTCGGCAAGTCCAACCTTGGCGAAGCAACACAGAGCACGCCGACCATCGCCGGCGGACGCTTGGTCTTCCGTACCGATACGCACTTGATGGCCTTGCGTGCCATCAAGCAGAAGGCCGAAGCTCCCGCCAAAAAACGCCGCGTGTTTGTGTTGCATGCCGGAATGCACGTCATCCTTGCACCCGACGACAAGAACCACACGCCGCGCAAGCTCAAGGCGACACTCATCGAGCGCGGCATCGACGCGCGCGACATCGTTGCCCTCGAAAGCCCATTCCCCACGGCCACGCTCTCCAACATGATTCCGCGCGAAGGCTTGATGATTTACATCGGCAGCGTCGATCCCGCTTCGCGCGTCTCGCACGACGCTTACATCCGCATGCACAAAGCGCTGCAAACTCAAGGCGTAACGGCCGACGACGACCTCGTCTGGATCGGCCACAGCGCCGGCGGACAGATCGGCATGAGCCTCGCTCATCTCGCCCACAACCTGGTGAAGTATCCCGATCTTGCGAAGAAGGCGCAGGCCTATCGCTTTGCAGCGGTCATCACGCTGGGGTCTGCCGTTGGATCGAACCCTGTGCCGGCGGATGTCAAATTGCGCCACTATTACTCGGCCGGCGACTCGATGATTTATTTCCTCGCCAAGAACGGCAATATCGTCGCGGCGGGGATTAATTCCAAGGTCGTGTTGAAACCGATTTGGGAGCCGGGTCAAAATTGCACAGTGCGAATATTTCCTGGTATCGAGCACGCCAATTGGTGCATGAATGAAGCCGTCATCGATCGGATTCTGTGCGAATTCGATACGAACCACTGCCCCGCCTGGCGTCGCAAACACTCGGATACGGGAGTCGGCGCGTCGTTAGGTCGCATGATTGCCGCCCGCCTCGACGCTGGCGTGAATTTCTCGTTTGAAGCGGAACGGCAGTAATCAGGATACATCGTCAAAGCCTGAGCGCCAGCGAAGGGCCGCGTGGCGGTCCCAGGACGAATCCAAGATGGCCAAGGTGGTCATCCCCAAAAGCATGACCATCTTGACCACCTTGGTTGGCGTTCTCGCTTGCGAGGAACAACGGCAGACAGGAATGTCTGCCCCACAGAGAGCCTGGGGTTATTTCCTGTGGAGTAGGCATTCTTGCCTGCCAGGAATAACGGCACCTCACAAGCGGCAAATCGAAATTGGATTATCCACTTACTTCGTGCGTGGCTCTGACCGAACGATGAATCCAACATGGCCAAGATGGTCATCCCCAAAAGCATGACCATCTTGAAAGGACCTGACGAATAACCTTGCCTGTAGCGGGTTGTTGTTATTTCACGGCGCCGTCGCCAAGAACTCCACCAGGTCGCGCAGCTCGCGGCGGGTCATCTTTTGAATCAGGTCGGCGGGCATCGCTGAGGGGCCGCGGCTGCTTTCGTCGATATCGGCTTTCGGGATGCTCAGCAGTTGGCCGTCGCCGGTCATGATGCGGACTTCTTTGTCGTTTTCGCTTTTGAGAATGCCGATCTTGATTAAGCCGCTCTTGAGCGTGAGCACGACCGATTCGTACCCCTTGGCGATTTGCTTGTTGGGATCGACGAGTGATTCAAGCAGGTAGTCGCGTTTCTGTTTCTTGCTGATGCCCGTCAGGTCCGGCCCGACTTCGCCGCCGACGCCGTTGAGCTTATGGCAACGCACGCACGAGAGTTCGGCCTTGTCGAGAAACACACGCCGCCCCGCCTCGGCGTCGCCGCCGACGAGCGATTCGCGGGAGACATCCATCGGGTTCTTCATGTCGCGCGTCTTTTCGTAGGTTGCGATTTTCGTCTTGAGCGATTCGTTACCACGTTCCTGGGCGGCGAGGAGAATGTCGAGTTGCACCTCCGGCGATGCTTTCTTTTCTAACAGTTTGTCGAACCACTGTTCGAGCACGGCATCGGATTCGGGCGATTGCACCTTCGCCAGCAGCGCGAGCGCGCCTTGGCGTTCGACTGTCGCGCCGTCGTCGAGCACTTTCGTCAACGCGGTCACCGCTTCTTGCTTCGACGCATTCTTCAGCACCAGCCGACGGCCTTGATGGCGTACGCGCGGGTCGGCGTCGGCAAGCGCGGCTTTGGCGGCCTCGGCGAGCTTGGCGTCTTTGAGCGTTTCCAGAGCTTGCAACGCATCGATACGCACGCTGACCGGGTTCTTGGCGTTGCCCGCGAGATCGCGCAGAGCCGGGCCGATCTCTTTCACGCCATGCTTGGCGGCGAGCTTTGCGGTCTCGGTGCGAATCTTGTCCGGACCCGTCATCAAGGTCGCCAGCGATGGCTTGAGGGCATTGGCCACATCGGCGCCGGGACGCTCCGTTAATGGTCGCCAGAGACCGACGACCCAATCGCGGCCCGAGGGTTTCTCCCAGGCCGACAGCATCTTGATCGCTTGTTCGCGCATCGGCAGGGCGACATCAGCTCGACCGGCGATCGACACGAGCGTCTGCGCCGATGCCGCTGTGCCCAGGCGATAGTTGGCGGCGAGGATGCGCAACACCGTCGGGTTCGGCACGTCCTTGAGCGGATTGCGTGCCAGCTCGGCCAACTTCGGCAGGGCTGCTGAAATCGGGGCATCGTAGATCGCACGGGCGGCTTCAAGCACAATCTGCGGATCGGAATCGTTGAGCAACAGTGCGGCATCGGCCGAGGCGTGTCGCCGCATCGCCAGTACGGCTGCCAGGCGAACCGACGGGGATGCATCGCTGGCGGCCTGGCGCAAGGCCTCCGCGTCGTTCATGCCTGCCAGCGCCATAACGCCGGCGTGGCGAAGATAAGGATCAGCGTCCTTGTTCGTCTTGAGCATGGCCAGCACCGACGGCATGGCTTCCTTTGCACCCAGCCGACCCAACGCCAAGGCGGCGTGCATGCGTGCCCGAGGCTCCGGATCGCTCAGGCCGAAAACCACGCCGACGATGCCACGGGTAAACTTCGCATCGCCCACGACTTTGCTGATTTGGCAGCGAACGTCGGCGTCGGGGTCTTTCACGAGGTAAAGCAGCGGTTCGAGGGCTTTCGGGTCGTTGCGGCCGATTTGGCCCAGGCCCCAGATAGCGTGTAGCCGCCCCAGCTTGCTTGCTTTGTAGGCGACCTTGGCGAGCGTTTCCGTGGCCTTCTTATCCGCCAATGCGAACTGGGCTTCTTGCCGAACGCGCTTGTCCCTGTGTTCGAGCAGCGTCGCCAATTCATCGTTCGAGCGTTGCGTGAAACCCTCGGCGAGCAACTTCTTCACTTCCTTGACGGTGGCATCATTCGCTTTGCTCGGATCGGCCAATTTGTAGATACGGCCCTTGTTCGGGATGCCCCAGCCTTCGTGCCAATCGCTGACGTAGAACCCGCCGTCGGGGCCGAAATCGCAATCGGTGGCGAGGACGGACCAGACGAATTGATGCGTGCCGACGACTTCGAAGGACGCGCCTTTGGGTTTGAGCGAGAACGCATGGACACCGCTGCCGCCGCCGGACCCACGGAAATCGCACATGAAGAAGTGCTTGTTGTATTTTTCGGGCAAAAGACTCGTGCCGGGATGATAGGTCAACCCAGACGGCCCGTTGCCGATGTGGGCGAGCGGCGGAAGGAGATAGCTGGCGGTGTTGGTCGGCTGGGTATGCCAAAGCTTCTCTTCGTTCCAAACGCCGAGCTTGGGCGAGTTGAGATATTGGTAGCCGATGCGCCAGCCCGAATCGCCGCCGTCGACGATATGGACCCAGCGGGCTTTGTCGCCGCCGTCGGCGTTGTTGTCGCCGGTGAAGAGGTTGCCGAGTTCGTCGAACGCCAGTTCTTGCGGATTGCGTAAACCGGTGGCGACGATTTCGAGTTCGGACCCATCGGGGTTGCAACGCAGCACAGCGCCGGTGTCGGGCGCGGAGTGCGTTTTGCCTTCGTGCTCGACATGCAAACCGCGATCGCCGATGCTGTAGTAGAGCTTGCCGTCCGGCCCCATGACGAGTCCGTGCATGTCATGCCCAAGGAAGGCGACGTGCACGCCGTAGCCGGTGTGCAGCGATTTCTTCACATCCGCGCGGCCCGTGCCTTTGGTGTCTTGCAGGAACCAAAGATCGGGGATGCAAGTGAACCACACCTTGCCCTGGCGTGCGAGGACGCCGGAGCCGATACCGTCGGCGGCGTTTTTGAAGCCGGCGGCGAAGACGGTTGCTTTATCCGCTTTGCCTGTGCCCTTCGTGTCTTCGACGAGGCGAACGCGGTCGTGATCGGTTTCGTAGGTAGGGAATTTGCCTTTAAGATGTTTCTTGTACATCGCAACACGATCCGCGACGGTTCGACAGGCGAGGTCATCGTCGAGCCAATACATGTGGCTGCGGTTGTCGGTCACGCCATGGTGCAGGCGGAAGGTTTCCGCGACGTAGCAGCGGCCCTTTTCGTCGAAATGAAACGCGACGATGTTGGCAACGTGAGGTTCCGCGGCCCAAAGATCGACTTGGACGCCGGGCGGAAGCTGCATCCGCTTGGCGATGGTCTTCCACTGGTCCGAAGCCGGCGCGACTTTGTTCGCATAGGGATCCGGTTGCGCCTCCAGCGAGGCAACGGCGAGCGTCAGCAATATTAACGACAGGACAATGAGAGGTCGGAGCATCGAATCACCTGGTGTTACGGAACGACGATTGTGAACGCCCCTGTTTGCCGCTTGCGGCTTAGCGCTCGCGTGGGAAGACCTGAGCGCTAAGCCGCAAGCGGTAACAGAGCGAATGCCGTTGTTTTACATCTCCACAATAAATCGGCGACGACAAAGAGTCGGGAGTCCGTGGTCGGTTGCAAATGATCTGCAATAATTCGACCAAGGACGACGGACGCTATTTCATACATTCCAAAGCTTCGGCAATATTCGCATTGTTGGCAAAGGCGTTAAAGTCCGCATTACGGGTGAGCCGATGAGATAGGCAGGGACGCATTGCATCCACACGATGCGCGAACCTGGGTGAGGTACGGAAGCTTCACGATCCGCGCAGAACGGCGCGGGTCATTTATCGCGAAAAGGGGAAATCGTGAACGCCATTCTTAGCAGTAGTCTGTTGGCCGCCGGCATGTTCTTGGGCCAAGGCGGCGAACCGACACCGAGCAAATCGATCATTAGCAGCACGTCGCCGACTCCGTTGACGACGCAGATCGCTCCGCAGGGAACGACTGTCCAGCAAGGCCCGAGCGTCGGCCAGCCGTCGCAATCGCGCCCGGCTTTCGGTTGGTTCAACCGCGAAGATCGGCCGATCATGTCGAAGATTCAGGGCTGGTTCAAACGTGACCCGCAAGAAACGCCGGGACAGCCTTCCAAGTTGTTCGGCCCGCGCACGACGAACACGCCGCGCGACACGGTTGTTCCGCCGCCGCTGATCACGTCGCCGCCGACCTTCACGCCGAATGATTTTCCGCGCAAATTACCGAATCCATCGAGCCAAAATACGCAACCGCGCGATCTTATTCTTAATGCGAGCACGACGACCAAGGTCGTCGAATCGCCATCTGCGCAACAGCCCGCCGTGCGATATCCCGTCCTGCCTTCGCTGACCAACAAGATCGGCCGCGATGACAAGTGGGAGTGGGCCACCGGGCAGATCGAAGTTGAAAACGGCTACTATGTGCTCTATTACGCAACCCCGGAAACGGAGGATTCGCACCGTGGCCGAATCGTTCTCCTGCCGGTGCAAGTCGATATGTCGCAATTCCGTCGCGGCGACTTGATCTCGGTCCAAGGCAACCTGGCGCGAGGCCAAACGAAGGCGGGCGTCGTGCCGGTTTATCGCATCACCGGCGCGAGCCTGATAGAACGCGTGAAGAACTAATCGCACCACGACCGGTTCTTGTTTTCCGCTTGCGGCTTTAGCGCTCGGGTCGATATTCCGAGCGCTAAGCCGCAAGCGGTCGTTCGTGAAAATCGGGGTTGCCCGAAAATCGCCGCTGCTTTATAACGCTGCCGTTCCTCTGCTAACCAAGGAGCCGGCATGCGACGGATCGCGATATTGAATCAAAAGGGCGGCGTCGGGAAAACCACAACTTCCGTGAACCTCGGTGCCGCGCTTGCGCGGACTGGTCGGCGCGTGTCGTTGCTCGACCTCGATCCCCAGGCACACGCCACCACCCATCTTGGCATCGAACCCAACGGCCAAGCGCCGTCCATCTACGATTGCCTGGTCGACAACAAAGCTCTCAGTTTAGCGCGCCGACAGGCGGAGGAAAACCTCTGGGTCGTCCCTTCGGACATTGATCTCGCTGCCGCCGAGGTCGAGTTAGCAGGTGTCGTTGGCCGTGAAGTGATCCTGCGCGACCTGTTGGCAACCGATGATTCGTTCGACTTCGTCCTGATGGATTGCGCGCCGTCGCTCGGCGTACTAACACTGAACGCACTCTGCGCCGCCGACGAGGTGTTTATCCCGCTTCAACCGCACTTTCTCGCCTTGCACGGCTTGAGCAAATTGCTCGAAACGACCGCCGTCGTCGCCAAACGAATCAATCCGAAGTTACGTGTCACCGCCGTGGTGTTCTGCCTGTGCGACACTCACACCCGGCTCGCTCAAGAAGTCGAACGCGACATCGAGTCGTTTCTCGCGAACAGCCGTGGCGCGAATGTGCCGTGGAGCCAGGCCATCGTCTTCAAGTCGCGCATTCGCCGCAATATCAAGCTGGCGGAGGCACCCAGTTTCGGCAAGTCGATCTACTCCTACGCCCCAACCTGCAACGGTGCGGAGGACTATCTCGCCTTGGCGATGGAAGTGCTCGGCGAAACGCCGCCGACGGTGTTCTCCGCAAAGGTGAGCGTCGAGACAGCGATGCCCGCAACAGTGTCGTAGCCGAAAACCCCACAGCCACAAGCATAAGCGCTTTAGTTTCGTCACATTTCCGTGATGCCGAGAGCGGCTGCGCCGTCAAGCATGGATTGGAGATGCATCCAACCTCGCCACAAATTGATGCGTAGGATCTGTGCAGTCCATGCGATTCGTCCGTGGGCCGTATTGTCAGAGCCACGCACGAAGTAAGTGGTGGTGGATGTCGCTCATCTCGCTCATCCCTTTTTAACATGAGCAACATGTCCGTGGGGCAGGCTTGCGGGACCGCAGTGCGAACCCTTCAAGAGTTTTTGCGCGATCACGTGTGGGCCCCGTTCCGCATGCGTGATCTGTTGCAACATCGAGAACTGCATCGTCACGGTTCATCTGGCGATCGTCCGTGGCCTCTTCAAAACGCTGATCGAT
>SIAQ01000143.1 GCA_009697105.1 Gemmataceae bacterium
TCAAAATCGCAAGTGCGATGGTTTCCCCGGCTGGATCACGCTCTGGCGTGGCTGGCAGAAGCTTCAGGCCATGGTCGACGGTTATCGCGCCGCCCAACGCAAAACGAAAAAAAAGTTGTGGTAAAACTTAAGGCGCCAGCGAAGGGCCATGGGGTGCCCTTCGCTGGCGCTCAGGCTCAGACAACGTCGTACTCACGTCCGAAACACCAATACAATCCCCGCATGACGTTTCGCTTTGAACTCCTGAATACCGCGGGCAAAGCTCGCCGCGGGCGCATGCATACGACTCACGGCACGGTCGAGACGCCCGTCTTCATGGCCGTCGGCACGCAAGCTACTGTCAAGGGCTTGACGACGTCGCAGCTGCGCGGCATTGGCGTGCAAGTCGTTCTTGGCAATACCTATCACCTTGCGCTTCGGCCTGGTGAGGGCCTCATCGCCGAGATGGGCGGGTTGCACAAGTTCATGGATTGGGATCGGCCCATTCTGACCGACAGCGGCGGATATCAGATCTACAGTCTCGCCGCCAATCTTAAGATCGACAATCGCGCAGCGGTCTTTCGCTCGCACATCAACGGCGATCTGCTGGAGTTGTCGCCTGAACGTGCGGTAAGTATTCAGGAAGCGCTTGGTTCGGATATTGCGATGTGCCTGGACGAATGCCCGCCCGCCGACACCCCGCCTGCGTACCGCGAAATTGCTGTACGACGCACGATCCACTGGGCGGAGCGCTGCAAGGCGGCCCATCGCCGTGCGGACCAGGCGCTCTTCGCGATTGTGCAGGGCGGGACCGATATCCCGACGCGCCGGCGTTGCGCGGAAGCGTTGGCGCATCTGGATTTTCCAGGCTATGCGCTGGGCGGATTCAGCGTCGGCGAAACGACAGCACAGATGGCCGCGGCCTTGGAGCCATCCGCCGATGCGCTGCCTGTGAACAAGCCGCGCTACCTGATGGGCGTTGGCAAGCCGATCGATCTCGTCATCGCCGTCGCCCGCGGTATCGACATGTTCGACTGCGTCTTGCCGACGCGCAATGGCCGCAATGCGTTGGCGTTTACGATGGCAGGCGAAATCCGCATGCGGAATGCATGTCACAAGCGAGATTCGCGTTCGGTCGAGTCCGATTGCCCTTGTCCAACGTGTAAGAACCATAGCCGGGCGTACCTGCATCATCTGTTCCAGGCCGACGAGATGCTGGGGCCGACGTTGCTTTCGTTACACAACTTGGCGTTCTACAATCGGCTCATGGGCGAGATGCGCGAGGCGATCGAAACCGACCGGTTCACGGCTTTCTATCAAGCCTGTCTTGCCCGTTGGGGGGGAGAGTCTCTATGATAACTCCTCTGAAATTCGGCGACGAATATCGTTTAGCCGCTCGCCTTTGGCGAGCGCGAGCTGTTCCCATGCGAAACACAGGCCGCACTCGCCAAAGGCGAGCGGCTATACATAAATTGGCAGAAAGTGTATCCCATGCTCGATAACCTCGTCCTCTTCGCGCAAGAAGATGTAGCCAAGCCTGTCCAGGAACCAATGAGCCTATTCGGCAATCTGATGCTCATGCTGGTGATCATGGCGGCGTTCTTTTTTATCGTCATCCTGCCGCAGCAGCGCAAGAAAAAACGCGATGAAGATGAATTGATGTCGAGCCTCAAGAAGAACGACGAAGTCATCACCACAGCTGGAATCATCGGTATCGTCGCCCACATTAAGGAAAGCGGCGACGAGGTGACGTTGAAAATTGACGACAACGCCCGCATGCGCGTCCTGCGAAGCGCGATCGTGCGGATCGTCAAGAAGGATGCCGCCCCGGCGCCCGTGCCGACACCGCCGGCGAGCGATACAAATATCAAGCAGGCGTAAGTGGTTTCCGCTTGCGGCTTAGCGCTCGAAGTCTCCCGTGCGAGCGCTAAACGGCAAGCAAAACATCGGAAATTTGCGAAAAAGCCACCGGTCATGAGGTCTGGTGGAGTTTTCGTTTTTCTTTTTTTGGCGTGATCGTGATATGAAATCGTTCTTCTGGAAATTTTTTATCTGCATCGTCCCCTGCCTATTGGCTGGCTGGGTCACCACGGATGCCACCATTAAGTATCGCCGGGGCGATAGCGGTGGATTCAAGCTGGGCGTTGACCTCGTCGGCGGTACGATTCTCGTCTACGAAATCGATCTGCGCAAAAGTCAGGATACCGACGACAAGAACAAATTCGATCCCGCCAAGGACACCAGCGTCCTCGCGGAGTCACTCAAACGCCGTATCGATCCCAACGATCTTTACAACATCACCATTCGCCCCGCTGGCGGCGAAGGTCGTATCGAAATCATCCTCCCCACCGGCGGCGCGCACCGCGCTCGCAAAGCCGATCGCGATTGGGGCAAGCTTCTCGAAACCATGAATCCGGCTGGTTCGGAAAAACTCGAAGTCGGTCGCGGCAAGGTCCAATCGCTCGCGGATTTGCTTCAGACCAGGCAGGTCGAAAAAGAATGGCGAGTGAAGCTCTTCAATAACAAGGCCGCCTGGGACCGCCTGCTCAAAGCCGGCCTTGAATACTGGGCCTTCATGGACAATTCGCTTCCCAAAGACTCAGCGGATCGCAATCGCTATCTCGCTGTTCCTGTCGGTGATCTCGATGGATTCTCCAAATTCGTGTTGGATTATTTGGCGAGATCCGAACGCCATGCGACCACGCCGAAAACAATCAAAAACTGGATCAAGAAGCAAGCGTGGGAAGAAGCGCTCGAGCGGGTTCGTGACGAGTACAAATTATCCGCCGATCATAAGACGGACATGTCGCGCATCGTGCCGGACAATACCGACCAGCTGACGACCTATGTTCTGAGCAAGGGCGTAATCATCAGTCAATCGGCGCTGGCCCTCATCAAGCCGCTAGTTGGCGAGCATTTGGATCGCGTATTTGAAGGCAAAGGCGATCCAACCGATACTGAGGTGCGTAAATTTGTACGCGACATTTATGGCAAGCCATTGCAGGAAATCAAAGATAGCATTTTCAAAGAGATGGAAGCGACGGGGTTCACGAAAGATCTGAGCGTTGAGGAAGTACAGCGTATTAAGGACTTGGTTTCCAAGGTAGGGTCGTTGGAGTTCAATATCCTCGCCAACGGTAATGACGATGACAAGGGGATTAAGGACGCAACTGATCTCGTCAACTTCAATACGAGCAAGGACGAACTTGCGGAATTGCAGACCAAAGGTATTCCGCCGCCGGTTCCGCGCGTTAAACTGGGCGGTGGCAAGTCGGCGCCGCAGATATATACCATCAAAACCGCCGTGCCCGGTGTGAATAGCACGCTGACCTATCGCTGGATCGAGTTGGGCCCGCAAGAGCGCCGTTCGCTGAATCTCGACAATGCGGCTCGTGTCGATCCCAGTCGCAATGCAGCTCGCACCTTTGCGACGACGAACAAGAATAAGGCCCTGAAGTATCCCGAAATTGCAGGCTCCGCAGATCGGCATCTGTTGCAGGGAGCGTTGTTCTTCTGTCGCGATTGCAACGATAGCAATCTGCCCGAAGAAGAACGCAAGCTGAAAGAGGTCGAGTATTTCGTGCTCGCGCGTGAGCCAGAGTTCACGAACGAAACCGCCGAGGACCGCACGCCCAAGATCGACGGCAGCTACCTTCGTAATGCCTACGGGGCGCCGGGTTCCGATCTCAGGCCGACCGTGCACTTCACGTTCAACGAGGCGGGTGGCATTCTGTTCGGCGAGCTGACACGCAAGAACGTTTCCGAAGGCTCAGGCCCGGAAAATACCCAGAAACGCCGGCATCTTGCAATCGTGCTCGACGGCATGGTGATGAGTGCCCCGACGATTAACTCGCAGATTCGCACGCAAGGCCAAATCAGCGGCAACTTCACGCAGAAGGAAGTCGATTCGCTCGTCAACATCCTGCGAGCGGGCCGACTGCCGGCGACGCTCAAGCCACAGCCGGTGAGCGAAAGCACTATCGCCGCCACGCTGGGCGAAGACACGATCGTCGCCGGCGTACAGGCGATTATGCTCGCTTTTGCCGCGGTGTTGGCGTTTATGTGCGCCTATTATCGCTTCGCCGGGGTGGTGGCCAGCATCGCGTTGCTGGCAAACTTGTTGCTCACGATTGGCTTCATGGTCGCGGTGCAAGCGACATTCACGCTGTCGGGCCTCGCGGGCGTCGTGCTCACGCTTGGCATGGCGGTTGACGCCAACGTCCTCATCTATGAACGACTACGCGAAGAACGCGAACGCGGAGCGAGCTTGCTCCAGGCCATCCGCAATGGCTACGATCGTGCTTTACCCACCATCATCGATACCCACTTATCGAGTATCTTCACCGCGATCGTCTTGTACGTCGTCGGCAACGATAACCTCAAAGGCTTCGCCATCAGCATGACCGTCGGCCTGGTCATCAGTCTGTTCACGTCTCTCTACATGACCCGCGTTATGTTCGACTACTGCCAAGGCAAGGGTTGGCTGACGAACCTCACCATGATGCGGCTATTCGGCAAGCCGAACCTCGATTTTATGTCCATCCGCAATTTGATGTTCACGATCACGATCGTCGTATCCATCGCCGGCGCCGCTCTCTTCATTGGGCGTTTGCCAAACGATCTCAACATCGATTTCGTCGGCGGCACCGCTTACGGTGGCAAGCTCACGAAAGGTCTCACTGTCAAGATGCTGCGCGAGCAGGTTGACGAAAAACGGCAAAAAACCATTCTGGCCGGTGTCGTCGTCACCGAGGAGGAGCCGGGGCGGAAATATACCCTGACCTATCCGCATGGCGACAAGAGTCAGCTTACCGTGATGTTGAGCAATTCCCCCGACGGCAAGACACCGGAGGAGCGGATTGCCGCCATGAAAAAACGTGCGTCCTATCTGCCGGACCCGGGTGTCGAATTACTCTATAACGCCACCGAAGACCCAGAGGTTCAAAAAGAACTCCTCGAAAATAAGAGCCGAAACTTCGTCATTCGCACAACGGAGAAAGAACCAGAGCTCGTTCAAACAATACTCGATCAGCTGCTCCGTCTTGAAATCGACGGTAAGATTCAGCCTTTGTTGAGCAAGGCGTCGATCAATTTCTCAAGGCTTCTTGCCGAGGATGGCAAGACGGTGGCGAAATCGGATACATTGTTGAGTTTCTACGATTTTGAAGACGGAACGGAAAAGCTTGAATTGCGGACGCTGGTCACCGCATCGCCAAGCTTCGTAAAAACGCTATTCAATCGCGAATTGCGACGAGCCTTCGGTATCACTGACGACAAAGAAACGCTGCCGTTCGTGCTCGAAGTTACGCCCGAAGGCAGCAGCGATTCGGACGGCAAGTTCAAAGCGATGCGCGTCGGGTTCGGCTCGTCAGCCTTGTCGGTCGAATACGCGACGAAAATTGAGGAGGCTCTGCAACATACGCAGGAAGCGTTCTCCCGCCGCCCGCTGCCCGATCGTCTGGAAAACTTCGACAGCGCCCTCGCCAACGAAACGCGCTATCGAGCCATGTGGGCCGTGCTCGCTTCCTGGGCGGCGATTCTGGTTTACTTGTGGTTCCGATTCGGTAACTGGACGTTCGGCATAGCCGCGGTTCTTTGCCTGATCCATGACCTCTGTTTCACGCTCGGCGCCATTGCCGTCTGCCATTATCTCCATGGCACATTCATTGGCGACCTGTTCCGCCTCGACGATTTCAAACTCGATCTGCCGTCCGTGGCGGCGCTGCTTACGCTCGTCGGCTACTCCGTCAACGACACCATCGTGGTCTTTGATCGTATTCGCGAAGTTCGTGGCAAAAATCCCGACCTGACCTTCAAAATGCTCAACGACAGCGTCAACCAGACTCTAAGCCGAACTGTCTTGGCGTCGTTGACAGTCTGGCTTGTCGTCGTCGTGCTGTATTGGTTCGGCGGCCCCGGCGTTCACCTGTTCGCATTCGTTATGGTCGTCGGCGTTATCGTTGGAACGTACAGTTCGATCTACATCGCTGCCCCGCTGCTCGTTATCTTCGGCGAAGGCAAGCACGAGGACGAGATCGCCAACAAACAGGTTGCCCCCGCGCCCAACGCCGAGGGCACGGTGGTGTGAGTTGGATCCCTATAAAGCATTTCACGAGCCGGAAGCGTATGCGACGGTATTGACCGATCCGTCGCTTACGCTTCCGGCTCGTAATTTCGTCGAATGCGTCACCTATGCCACGCACCGCATTGCGACTGGAAAACCTCAGCAAGCGATTTGGCTCCCAGGTGCCAGCCGTCGCCGACATGTCGTTGCAAATTGATCGCGGTGAATGTCTCGCGCTTGTCGGGCCGTCCGGCTGCGGCAAGACAACGCTGCTACGCTTGATCGCCGGGCTTGAGACACCGACTACAGGTTCCATCTTTTTTGCCGGCCGACTCCTTGACGACATTCCGTGCCATCAACGCAACATCGCAATGCTGTTTCAACGGCCTTCGCTGATACCAGGCCAAACCGTGCGCCAAAGCCTCGCCTGGGCGTCGGGCTTGCTTGGCCAACGCTACGCCGTCACGCCGCATGCGAAAAACATTCTCGCAACCTTTCGGCTCGATGTGGAACTGGATCGCCCCGTCGCGCATTTGTCGGGCGGGCAGCAGCAGCGCGTCGCGCTGGCGCGTTGTCTGTTGCGCCAGCCGAGCATCCTTTTGCTCGATGAACCGTTCGGGCATCTCGACGCGCCGCAACGGACTTCGCTGCGGCGTGAAGTGCGCACGCTGACCAAACAACTCGGCATGACGACGATCGTCGTCACCCATGATCCCGAGGAAGCGCTGGCCATGGGAGATCGCGTCGCCGTCATGCAGGCCGGCGGACTCGTGCAACTCGACACGCCGGACGTTGTGCGGCGAGCGCCGGCGTATCGCTTCATCGCGGCATGGGTGCATCAATGGGAGGGGGGCCTGAACGTGCTGCCCGGAACTTTCGTGCGCGACGACCTCGATACCTACTTCGACAGCGCGTTCGGGCGTTGGCCGATCGACGCCACCATCCTCGATGGCTTGCGAGAATCTCTCTTCAAATGCGAGAATTTTAACGCAGCCGACGGAAAAGTTCATATAGTGATGGGAATAGCAGCTAAAGATGTGCGGTGCGACGCAGGTCGTCCGGCAAGCGACGAAGACGTGCGGTTGTTCCTTCCCGTGCTGGATCGCGAGTGCACAACATCGGGCCAGTGGGTAATCGCGGGCGATCAACGCGGTAGCTGGATCGGTCGGCAGGTGAGCCATCTGCATTACCGTGCTGGGGATAGTGTAACGATGATTTTTGCGATTCAAAGCGCGTACTGGTTTGATGTTGTAACAGGACGTACCCTTTACTCGCCAAAGTGCTGACGAGGCGCGAGCGCGAGGCCATGCGCGCTGAGCTAAACTGGGCCAAAAGGCCCATTTTTTTTTGTATCGGTTAGCTGCAATATCGATGACCAACTGAATAATCTGGGAACATCGCATGAAGGGCTCCGACCTGATCCGCCTCATTGATGAGATGCAACATCTGAAGAACATTGATCGCGAGATCATTTTCTCCGGCATCGAATCGGCGCTGCAGCTGGCGGCTGAGAAAAAATATGGCGAAGGCGCCGGCGTCGTCGTCGCCATCGATCGTGACAAAGGCGATATCGTAGCCAAGCGTGGCGACGAATCGCTGGACCCCGCCGAGTTTGGCCGTATTGCTGCCCAAAGCGCTAAGAACGTAATGATCCAAAAGATTCGCGAAGCTGAGTGCAACTCGGTGTTCGGCGAATACGCAGCAATGAAGGGCGACTTGGTCCACGGAGCGGTGACGCGAAACGACGGCGGGGCGTGCATCGTCAACCTGGGCAAAACTGAATCCATCCTGCCGCGCAGCGAGCAGATACCTGGCGAAACGCATCACGTTAATGAACGTATCAAAGCGGTCATTCTTGAAGTCAAGAAGCAAGGCCATCGCGTCAAGATAGTTTTGTCGCGAACGCATCCGGAGTTCGTGCGGCGATTGTTCGAGCAGGAAATACCTGAAATCAAGGAACGCACGATCGAAATCAAAGCGATTGCCCGCGAGGCCGGCTATCGCGCGAAAATTGCTGTGTCGTCCGTCGATATGAAGGTCGATTGCGTCGGCGCGTGTGTTGGCGTTCGCGGCAGCCGAATCAAGAATATCGTGGACGAACTCGGCGGCGAGCGTATTGACATAGTGCGCTGGAACGAGTCGCTGCAGGTCATGATTCCCAACGCCCTGCAACCGGCGCAGGTCGATGAAGTCTTCCTCTATCCGCGCGTCGGGCGTGTCATCGTGCTTGTGAAAGACGATCAGCTGTCGCTGGCGATCGGGCGGCGCGGGCAGAACGTTCGGCTGGCGAGCAAGCTCGTCGGCTGGGACATCGAAATCATGACGATGGACGAGATGAGCGACAGTGTCGAGCGAGCGGAGAAGTGGTTCCGCAAGATTCCAAACCTCAGCGATGAATTGCTCGAAATGTTCATCACGGAAGGGTTCATGTCGTACGTCGACATAACATTCATTGAGCCGGCCGATCTTGCGGAATTGGGCGGCATCACCGAAGCGGAGGCAGCGGATCTCATTCAGTTCGCCGAAAACGAATCGGAACGCATGGAGAACTCCAAAGGCGAAGACGCCCCGGATGAAGAAGAATCGGCGGGTCGGACTGTCGCCATGATTCCCGATCCCGATGCGGTGCCCGTGGCGCCGTCCGCAGAAGGCGAAACAACAGCCTCGACGGGTGGG
This sequence comes from Gemmataceae bacterium, assembly GCA_009697105.1. GTDB lineage: Bacteria > Planctomycetota > Planctomycetia > Gemmatales > Gemmataceae > SIAQ01. Next base: position 8,720 of record SIAQ01000143.1, read on the forward strand.
CCTATCGTGATGGAGCAGGAGCAGGCCGCAGTCGAGGAGGCCGAGGCGGTGCCGGAAGCAGCATCCGAGGCTGAGGCTTCAGCGCTCGTTACGGAGGAAGTACCGCCACCAGCATAGCTACTCCAGCCTGCGGCATTGATACGACCCTAACTATCGGCAAGAAGGACTCAACAACCTAAAACTCATTCCGAATCGTGCGAGGCGCCTGTTGAACTGGAAATGTGCTTCGCACCGAACCGAACCAAAGCCGTGATCATCCAATTCAGGCCCCAAAACAAGTTGGCCGGGATTTAAGGAAATTTTGTATCTTTTACCGATGATCGCTCTTTCGCCAATTGCGCTATTCGGGTAAGATAAAAAGATAACGAAATGCCGTCTCGGCATCTATACGGTTGTATCGTCCTTTGAAGAGAGGACGAAAGGGAGAGTCGCTTGCAGAAAGAAAAAGTTCGGGTTTACATTCTCGCGCGTGAGTTGGATATCGATACGGCGGAGTTGCTGCGCTTATGCAAGAGTGCGGGCTTTGACGTAAAGAATCAATTAAGCAGCTTGGAGCCCGACCAGCAACAAACGCTGGAAGAAATGGTGAAGAAGGCGTCAAAGGCGCCGGTCTCCTCGGGACCAGTGAAGCCGGTGGTGAAGGTGGTCGCGCCGGACCAGCGTCCCGTGCCGAATTTGGCGCCTGTGAAAGTGCCGAAGCGCGAAGAGCCGCGTGCGGAGCCTGTGTCCGAGCCGACGCCCCCGGAACCCGAGGAAATCGTCGCGCCGACGGTGGCGGAGGAACCGGCACCGGTCGCTGAGTCGGTTCCCGTGCCCGTGAAACCAAGCGCTCCGACACCGCGCGTCCCGACGATTCCTAGCAAGATGCCGAACTTGGCGTCTCGGTCGACCATCAAGCCGACGCCGACTCTGGCCGAAATGCCGCTCGCGCCGGCGGCGAAGGTAGAGCCAGTCTCCGCCCCTCCCTCGCCGCCTGCGCCCGTAAAGCCCGAAGTCAAACCGAAGGTCGCACCATCCGTACCAACACCTCCGTCCGCGCCGACGGTGACAACGCCGCCTGCGCGGGTACCAAGCCGTCCCGGCAGTTCGACACGCCCGCTGCCGGATCTCTCGCGCTCAGCGACCGGTCCCGTCGCCAAAGAAGGCGGGACGCCAGGCACCGGCGTGCCAGCAAGACGATCCGAACCGCCGCGCCGGACTATCGGCTCGCATCTGCGCCATCTTGGTCCGATCGCGCCGCCGCAACTCAAACAAATGTCGGGCAAGCCCGCCAGCAGCGAGCCGAAGATCGTCAAACCGATCGTCGCGATGACGAAAGCTCAGGTCGCCGAAAGCCAACAAAAACCGATCACGATGGCGGAGATGCTGCGCCCCCAAGTGCAAGCCCCTGCCGTCGAGACCGAAGAAGAAGATGAGGCCGGCAAGAAGGACAAACGCGCCATCCCCGGACGCCAGGATCGCCAAAAGAAGCGCAACGAACGCGCCGAAGCGCGAAAAACTGCTAGCCCCAAGGTCTTGATCGTTAACGGGCATGCCGAGGTCGAAGACGAGAAGAGGCGAAAGTCCTATCGGCACCCGAAGCTCAAGCACAAAGCACCGCCGGTGCAGCGCCCGAAATACCTCGAACTCGAAGCACCCGTCACCGTGCGCGTGCTCTCCGAACAGCTCGGTATCCGATCGGTCGAGTTGATGTTCAAGCTGCAAGGGCACGGCGCCCCGGCGAGCATGACCATCAACTCTGCCATCGACAACGAGTTGGCGCACATTATCTGCCTCGAGTACAACTGCGATCTCAAGATCGTCGAAGCGCACACTGCCGAGGAAGAATACCTCGAAACGCTCAATGAACAAGACTCGCCCGAGTCGCTCGTCTATCGCGCTCCGATCGTCACCGTCATGGGTCACGTCGATCATGGCAAAACGTCGCTGCTCGATCGCATTCGCAAGAGCAATATCGTCGATACCGAAGCCGGCGGCATCACGCAGGTTATCCGCGCCTGGCGCGTCGAGCATGGCAACAAGCCGGTCACGTTCCTCGATACGCCTGGCCACGAGGCGTTCACGAAGATGCGTGCCCGCGGTGCCCAGGTCACCGATATTGCCGTCATCGTTGTTGCCGCTGACGATGGCGTCATGCCGCAGACCGAAGAAGCGATCAACCACGCCAAGGCCGCGGGTGTTTCGCTGGTCATCGCCATCAACAAGGTCGACATGCCGAGCGCGAACCTCAATCGCACGCGCCAGCAGCTTTACGGCCTCAACGTCCTGCCTGACAACATGGGCGGCGATACGCCGTTCGTCGAAACCAGCGCCGTCACGGGTAAAGGCATCGACGAGTTGCTCGACCAGCTCGCCGTCGTCGCCGAGTTGAAGGAACTCAAGGCCAACCCGAACAAGCACGCCAAGGGCACCTGCCTCGAAGCGAACCTGACCGAAGGCGAAGGCGTCATGGCGACGCTACTCGTGCGTGACGGCACGCTGCGCCGCGGTGATGTCATTCTGTGCGGCGGCACATCCGGGCGCGTTCGGCAAATGTACAACGACATGGGCAACCCAATCGACGAAGCCGGGCCGAGCGTTCCCGTCCGCATCACCGGCCTCGACTTCGTGCCCGACGCTAGCGATCCGTTCCAGGTCATGCCCGACCTTCTCCTCGCCGTCGAGTTCGCCGAAAACCGCCGGACGAAAAAGCGCGAAGCCTCCGTCCACAAACGGCCAACGCTGTCGCTCGAACGGCTCACCGAGCACAAGATCGACGAACTCAAAGTCATCCTCAAGGCCGACTTCCGCGGTTCCATCGAAGCGATCCGCAAGGAACTCGACAAACTCCAGCACGACGAAGTGCGCGTCCGCATCCTCGAGGCCGGCATCGGCGCGATTACCGAAAACGACGTTTGGCTGGCCCTCGCCTCGCCCGACGATACCATGATCGTCGGCTTCAACGCCGTCCCCGACGAACGCGCCATGGCCTTGGCCGACGAAAAAGGCCTGAAGATTCACGAATACAACATCATTTACAACCTCACGAACGATATCAAATCCGCCCTCGAAGGCAAACTCAAGCCGCGCGAAGATGTCATCCATTTGGGCCGAGCGATTGTCCGAGATACCTTCAAGATCAGTCGCGTCGGCACGATCGCCGGCTGCTACGTCACCACCGGCACGATCAAGCGCAACGCCAAGGTGCGCATCATCCGCGACGGTGTCGTCATCTTCCCGCCCGCCGACCGCAGCGCCGGCCTGGAATCGCTCAAACGCTTCAAGGAAGACTCCGGCGAAGTACGCGAAGGTTTCGAGTGCGGCATCAAAGTCGCCGGCTACGACGACATCAAAACCGGCGACGTCATTGAAGCCTACCGCGTCGAACATGTGTTGCGAACGCTGGAATAGTCGTTGGTATTGCCGCTTGCGGCTTAGCGCTCGCGTGACACCTTGCGAGCGCTAAGCCGCAAGCGGCAATACCGATGACTAATGACACTATTGACATGATTATCGGAACCCTAAGAATCCGTTTGATTTTGAGAGAAGCGCGGACGCTGAAGGATAAGCGTCAGGTGTTGCAGAGCATCAAAGAAAAAGTTCGGCAATCGTTCAACGTTTCGGTTGCAGAGATCGAGGACCATAACAATCCGCGTTCCATCGTCCTCGGTTTTGCAATGGTCAGCAACGAAGCCCACCCGGTCAAGCAAACGCTCGGCGAAATCGTCAACGCCCTGAAGGCGCATCCGATCGCCGAATTTGTTGATCACGAGATGGAAGTTTAGGGATTTGCATTCGCCGCTTGCGGCTTAGCGCTCCGTGGTGCCCGCTTGAGCGTTAAGCCGCAAGCGGATTTGAAGGACAACATGAAACAGCATCGCATCGCACGAGTTTCTGAAGCCATCCGTGAAGTAGCCGCGGAAACGATTCTATTCGAGTTACGGGATCCGCGCATCAAGAACGTGACCGTGACGCGAGCCGAGGTGTCCGCCGACTTGCAGAAAGCGAAGGTATATGTGTCGGTAATGGGCACGCAGAAAGAGCAAGATTTGTGCATGCATGGCCTGAGGCACTCCGCAGGCTATCTGCAGTCGAAGATCGCGGATCGAATCCAAACGCGGTTTACGCCAACGGTAACGTTCATTCGCGATGATGGAGTGAAGAAGAGTATCGAGATCACGCGGCTCATAAAAGAAGCGATGTCTCAGTCCCGCCCTGAGGCTCAGCCAGATGCCGCCGACGGAACGGCAGACGAGGTATCAGAGGAAGGATGACCGGCGCCGTTCAAGGGGGCAGGAAAGCCTTGGGCGACGGTTGTCTTGGTCGGAATCCATCTTCCTTTTTAGCGAGCACTCAGACCATGCCAACCACAACGAAGCAGAAGATCGTCAACACTTTGCTCACTTCGCTGGGCAAGAACGCCAAGCCGAAGATCGGCGAGCGGCCGGTGTTGGAGCAATTCATCTACGCTATCCTGCGTGAAAACACAACTCGTGAGGTTGCGGACCGTGTGTTCGACAACCTGCGCGAGCGATTCTACGACTGGAACGAAGTCCGCGTCAGTTCCACGCTCGAGATCATGGAATCATTCGAGGACGCCCTGTCGCATGCCGACGCGCGGGCGCAACGCATCATTGATTTCCTCCAGGAAATCTTTGAAACAACCTACTCGTTCGATCTTGAGCTGTTGCTTGAAGTGCTGCAGAAAAAGGGCATGAAGCAGGCGGCGAAACAACTCGCACGCTATCAGGCGGCCAACGATTACACCGTCGCCTGGGTTATGCAGCAGAGCCTTGGTGGGCATACGATTCCGCTCGATGCGTCCGGGATTCGCGTGCTGAAACGCATGGGGCTGGTTGAGGACGCACAGGTCGAACTGGAAACGCTGCGGACCTCTATCGAAGACCAGGTTCCCAAGGCGAAAGGCACGCTCTTCGTTGATGTCGTCAGCGCCTTGGCCAACACGCACTGCCATGCCGACAAACCCGCGTGCCGCGACTGCCCGCTGCATACGGTCTGCCCGACCGGTCTGGACACGAAAGGCAAGAAACCACGCTGATTCTCGAATTTTCGCTGGTGGCTTAGCGCTCGATGCCTCCCATACGAGCGCAAAGGCTTTTTCAAGAAAATAGTTGGTACACCATTCATCTACCGGTACCGTAGGGTGCGTCAAGCGTACTCGCGCCGACGCACCAAATATTTGCAAAGGCGTGGTGCGACTACGGCAAACTAAGAGACTTTGCCGTTCGCCTATTTCTTCACCGGCGCCGCTTGTGTTTTTTTGAACGTGAACAAATAGATCGCCGATTTCTCGGGCGAGGCAAAAGCGGCTGGCCTGACCTTGGCTTTCGGGTCGTCGGATTGGCACCAGCGCAGGGTGTCGGCTTTGACCTCGAGGATACCAGGGCTGACGTTGCCTTTCAATTCGCCATCCAGTGCTGTAAGATCAACCGTGGCGGGTTGTTTTTTGCCGTCAACAGTGACACTGAACGTCCGTGGCACGACGACGCCGGTGTCGCTCTTGGGCGGCGTGATCGTCAGCGTCTTGTCCTTGAAGACGAACTTCATGCCGGCGATTTCCTTGTCCGCAACCGGAACCCCGCCGACGATCAAGTTGGCGATTTCCCACGCTCCTTGCAATTTCTTCAATTCATCCCCATCGCCGGCGAACCCCACGGGCAACGCCACGAACAGTGCGAAACCAGCCAGAAGCATCGTCATCATTCGCATAAGACTTATTCCTTACGAGTAGACTCTAATATCGAGACTCGGTCTATCGGAATCCAGAGCGTATTGTATCGGCTCGTCGTGCCAACGAGTCGGGAAAGTCACGAAGTTTCTCGGCATCGCTATCGCTCGCTTCTTCGCAGGTGACAAGGCCGCTGTTGAACTTTGGTTCCTTTCACTCTCTTTCGTGTGACCTATACTTCGAGCGGATAAAATTGTCTGGTCAGAGCCTGAGCGCCAGCCTTAAGTTTTACCACAACTTTTTTTTCGTTTTGCGTTGGGCGGCGCGATAACCGTCGACCATGGCCTGAAGCTTCTGCCAGCCACGCCAGAGCGTGATCCAGCCGGGGAAACCATCGCACTTGCGATT
>SIAQ01000144.1 GCA_009697105.1 Gemmataceae bacterium
CTTGGTCTCAATCCTGACCTGTACCGCATAGCGGTGTCCCTCCTTGATGGCGGCAGGGTCGTATTCGACCTCGAATGCGATTGGGAACTTCTTGAGATCCTTGATCACCTGCTCGCCGAGTTTCTTGGCGGGTGCGTCCGCCAGACTGACGTCCTGAAGCATCACACGTGCGACGGTGTCTGCCTCGAACTGCGCCTCTCCCTTGAATTCGACATTTCCGGCAACCTTGGCCTGCTTCGGCTTGTCGTCCTTCTGCGCAAAGCCGGTCACCCCATCACTCAGAAGGAGCGCGACCAACACCGCAACCGCCACGCTGCATACTAGACCTCGCCACATAATTGCACCTCCTTATACAAGAAACGATTGTCGCCGAACGACTGCGTTCACTTTCCGGGCCGGCTGCAAGCAACGTCATGTCTCGAATGACCGTAATGCCGGCCCGGTCAAGTGCAACGCCCTTGTTCGGCCGGACGTTACCCCCCAACCAAGGAACATATCAAGGACCGCAGATCCTGTTTGAGGCCCCTTGCGCTTCGAGTGCGTCAAACTCCTTCTCCATCTCGTCGTAGTAATCGGACAGCCGAATATGTGAGTGGCGGCGCCGCCATTCATCAAACTGATCCAGTACATCCGGCATTTCCAAGAGCGCATCCCCGATTGTGACGACCAAGCGATTGGGCCGGTGCCTTGTAGGGTTGAGGATTCTGAGGGCCTCCTGCACGCCGCGCTCTCGGCAACATATCACATAGGCAAGGGCAACGCTTCGTCCCTGCCCGGCGCGGCAACTAACAAGCAGCTTGTCCATATCTTTGGCGAACTGGAGGCCTTGTTCAATCATAGCTTTGGTCGGTGTTTCCTTGTTCGCACGCGGCTGCTCGACATCATCAAACCGAAGGTAGCAATAAGAGCGAGCATGGGCCTTGACGAATTCTGTTGCTTCCTTGCTGGAGTCAAGAACGACGAGAGCGTGCCACTGGTCCGGCTCCTTTTCCAAAAGAAAGCTGGCCGCGACGTAGCTGCCGATACGTATCTCCACGGCGATTCGCTCCTCTGCGGCCGAACGATAAAGCTAAGCTGCCGGGGCCGCCTGGTGCGACGTAGATTCCGGAGAACCTGAATGGAGGCCCCGGTCAGCTTCAGCCGTTGGATACTTCTTATGCCCCGCAAAAAGGATGAGCCGGCGTCCTAAGTAAAACGGACTCATCGCCGAAGCGCGGTCCAACGTGGATCTTTCAGTCGGCATCGACGTGCCGACAACCACGAAGCGGGCTCGCTCGGCTCATCCTTTTCAAGGAGTTATCCATGCGCTTCTACAACTACTCCCACGCATTCTATTGCGGCGTCGATCTGCACGCAAGTAGCAGTGACGAGTGACGAGCAAGAAGAACACGCCTTGAATTGCATTCACTCGCCACTCGTCCCTCGCCACTCGCGCGGAACCATCCCGGTGCGGAAGTTCGGAAGCATCCTGCTGCAAGAAAATGAATCGGTTGCATCGATTACGACGTGCAAAAATCAAATGCAAATGTCGCCGAGGAAGGAACGTAGCTCAACCTTTAGGGGGCATAGAACGGTTCGGCAAGCGGATGCTACCGGGGACCATCGATGCCGCCCTTTGCCGCGGAGGCCAAGCCCTCATGATCCGCGACGCAAAAGTTCGGGCAGACTCCCAGCGCCACCCTCTTGCCCCTTAACTCCTCAAGCGATTCGCGAAGGTCGGTATGGGAGGCCCCCATCATACCACGGCTGCTGATGCCGCTTCCCGGCAGTGCGTCCATCGTTAGCACCAAGAATTCCTCGCCATCGGGGATTGCGTCAAGGGCGGAGGCGATGAACGCTTCATCCACTGTGCCGCGCATGGGCAGCTGTGGGTCGCGAAACACCTCAATGTCCGCGCCCACAGGCATGGTCGCCACCAGTGCCTCGAAGTCCTCGCGACTATGGGAGAGAGCAAAGTCCTTGGCGCCGCCGGCGCGCAGGTATCGGATAACGACTAGGACTTCCCCAGACACTTGGATCCACGCTGCGACGCGATCCAGGAAGGCCGGAGTCACGTCCCTCGCCGGGTCGTACTTGTCCATCTCGTACCCCACCTAGACCGAGCTTGCCGAACGATCAAGCTGACTTGCCGGGGCCGCTGCAAGGACTTCACGCCGCGCGAAACCAGGATGGCGGCCCCGGTCAGCTTCATCCGTTGGTTATGCGGCGCCAGGCGTCAAGGGAACCAAACATTTCCGCCAAACCAAGTTGATTCAAAACACACCCAACCTCGCCGTCGTTCAACGAGCCACACCATGACGGTGCCTTCAGCGTTGTTGATGCCACCACGCCCGTGCAACAGTAACGTCTTTATTCGCCCATCGGGAAGCTTCTCTGGGATCCTCGTCCCCAATGGACGATATCCCTCCCATTCATTGTCCGGTTTTCCGTAGCGTCCTTCAATTTCATCCTGGGTTTGGTTGACGAGTTCTCCGAAAAAGGCTCCGTTCGTACCGAAGCCGCCGCCAAAGAACTCGTTGCGATCCTCTCCGATGAAATACCAGGCCGCTCCTGCGCCGCACGCAACGAAGAGAATCGCCGCAAGGAACACGGCATATCGCAAACGCCACCGAGACCGAAGGATAATCGACGGTTCGTCGATCGATTCAATCGCGTCGGAAAGCGATTGTCTTCGCGGAGGGACGTCAGTAGCTGGTGGAACGGTAAGGAACATCAAACCTCAGCCGCATAACACACAAGCTCAGCGGCGGCCGCGCTGAGCGACGGTGAACTCCGAAGAACCAAGATCGCGGCCGTCGTCTGCTGCAGCGACTTGTTAGGCTGTTTTGCCGCCTATTGACACAACCCTTATCGCCCCGATGGAGTCCCACGGAACGAATGCAACTGACATTGTTTTTTTCTGTTCCCACTTGTACGTCTGATTGAGGATTAGAAAGTCATCGGACGAAATATCCACGATTTGAGCGACAAAACAAAGCGGCTCCGGATCATGAGAACCTCCGCGACCGTTTCCAAGGCCTCGCGGGTAAACTTCCAAGTAGGCTTCACCATGCGGCTTAAAAATGAAAACCATCCACTGGTTCGCTGGAATGGCCAGGCACTTGTTGGGCACGAACTTGTCGTTGGCCGCCAAGGATTCCACGGTCACGGCCCTCTTTCTTTAGGGGAATGGTGTATTGCTCAATCACGCGGACCCATACGGATTTCATCATCGGTCTGTCTCCTCCCGGTTGGATATTTCGGGTTCCCGGTTGGATATCACTGCGCCGGCACGATATTACCAGCCTATTAGAATCCTACAGAGTCCGCTTGTCGAGTATATTTTAGATTTTTCCTCTTGCATTTTGAATAATAAATAAGTACACTTGAACAAATGAACATATATTCCAGCTGAGAGTCTACCATGGTACAAACCAACCCCATTCCGCAACCGGTTGTTTCGGTGCTTGCCAACGCGCCAAAACTACTGGACCAATTTCGTGACGCCGCATGTACCCATGGGCATGTGGAAGTGTGGGCGGCGGAATCGGCGGATTGGTGTCGGCGGTTTATTCTGTTTCACGGCAAACGGCATCCCAACGAATTGGGGCTGGCGGAAATCGGGCGGTTTCTAGAGCATTTGGCAAAGACGGAAAAGGACGCCCTTCGTGCTCTGGATGCGGCGCGGGCGGCGCTAGAGTTTCTTTACGAGCGGGTGCTGCATCATCCGCTTGGGGACTTGCCGTTGCCGCGCCCGCCGCGATTGCTGGATCAGGTGAGGCAAGTCATGCTCGTGCGACATTATGCGTTTCGGACGGAGGAATGCTACGTTCAATGGCTCAAGCGATTCATCCTCTTTCACGGCAAGCGGCATCCGCGCGACATGGGCGCGACGGAGCTGGAGCTTTTTCTGACCGACCTGGCGGTAAAGGGGCGGGTCAGTGTAAGCACCCATAATCAAGCACTCAATGCAATCGTGTTCTTGTACCGCGATGTTCTCGGCATGGAACTTGGGCGATTGGATGCGGTGCGAGCGAGGAGGCCGAAACGCTTGCCGACCGTGCTTGCGCCGGAGGAAGTCGCGGCCGTGCTGGCATTGGTGGAAGGCGCGGATGGCGTGTTTGCCTTGATGGCTCGGCTACTGTATGGGTGTGGATTGCGGATCATGGAGTGCTGTCGGCTGCGCGTCAAGGACATCGATTTAGCGCGCGGCCAGATCATGGTACGGCAGGGGAAAGGAGCCAAGGACCGCGTCGTGATGTTGCCCAGGTCGGCGCGAGCCGACCTCGAACGTCAGCTGGAGAAGCGGCGTATGCTTTTCCAACGGGATCTGGCCCATGGCGTGGCGCGGGTGGAATTGCCTGATGCTTTGGAGAAGAAGTATCCCAAGGCTGCACAAGAGTTGGGCTGGCAGTTCGTGTTTGCATCGCGGCAGTTGTCGGAGTGTCCACGGACGGGCCGCGCCGGACGGCATCACATCCATGAAGGATCGGTACAGCGGGCAGTCGGTCAGGCGGGTGAGCGGGCGAGCCTTAACAAACGCATCCACTGCCACACCTTCCGTCACAGTTTCGCGACGCATCTCGTCGAGCGCGGCATCGATTTGCGGACGATCCAGGTGTTGCTCGGCCATGAGAGTCTGGAGACGACGATGATCTACACGCACGTCGCCCGCAAAGGCCCGGCGGGCGTGACGAGTCCGCTCGATGTGCTGGACGAGGATGTCAGGGCGGCGGTGGATGCGACGCGGCGGTTGGGGTGAGGGCGACGGACAACCCGCGCAGGCTCCTTCGTCGCCTGCGGGCTTGCGTCGGGTTTTTTCGTCATCGTAACGCGCGGGGTGGTGGGTTGTCAAAGTTGGTGGTGAGCCATTCGATTGTTTTTGTCCAAATAATCTGCATGCAATTCCCTATACCCTCCCCCCGGCTTCGTGGCCAACACCCCCCAAAAAAACGCAAAAAAAGGCCGAAAAAGTGCCAAATCGCTTGGCCATCGCCCGATGGCCAAGCGCCCCCTTCGCAAGCGGCATCTGTCGTTTACCGAAGCACATCGCGCACCACTTCGCCATGCACGTCGGTCAGGCGGAAGTCGCGGCCGGCGTGGCGGTAGGTCAGGCGTTCGTGGTCGAAGCCCATGAGGTGTAGGATGGTGGCGTGCAGGTCGTGGATGTGGACCTTGTCGTGCATGGCGCGGAAGCCGAAGTCGTCGCTGGCACCGTGGGTGACGCCGCCTTTGACGCCGCCGCCTGCGAGCCACATCGTGAAGCCCCAGTGGTTGTGATCGCGGCCGTTGCCGCTCTCCGACGTTGAAGTTCGGCCAAACTCGCCGCCCCAGACGACGAGTGTTTCGTCCAGCAAGCCGCGTTGTTTCAGATCAGTGAGCAGGGCCGCGATCGGTTTGTCGATGTCGCGGGCCAGGCCTCGCACGGCTTCGTTGTGGTTGTTGTGCGTATCCCACGGTTGGCCGTTGCCGTAGTAGATTTGCGTGAAGCGCACGCCGCGTTCAGCCAGTCGGCGGGCGAGGAGGCAGGCGTTGGCGAAATGCCCGGTGCCATACTGCTCGCGCACCCGCTGTGGTTCGAGGCGGATGTCAAACGCATCGCTGGCGGCCGACTGCATGCGGTACGCCGTCTCCATCGTCTGAATTCGTGCTTCAAGTGCCGGATCGGGGCCGCGCTCGGCTCGGTGATCCTCGTTGAGTTGACGCAACAGGTCAAGCTGGCGGCGTTGTGATGGAAAGTTGCCGTTGGCGTTACGCAGGTTTGGGATCATCCGTTGCGGATCGAGATCGCTGTGATTCAGATACAGCCCCTGATGTTCCGACGGCAGAAACCCGCTCGACCACATCTCGGCAAAGCGAACCGGGCGACCGGGGCACAGCACGACGAAGCCAGGCAACTCCGCGTTCTCGCTGCCCAGACCATACGACAACCAGGCGCCGAGGCTCGGGCGCGTCGGCGTCATGCTGCCGTTGTTCATCATGAACAGGGCGGGGCCGTGATTCGGATTGTCGGTGTGCATCGAACGCAAGACGCAGACATCATCGATACAGCGCGAGAAATGGGGTAACAGTTCGCTGACGGGCACACCGCTCTGTCCGCAAGGCCGATAGCGGAATGGTGACGCCATCAGGCCGGCGGTGGGGCGTTCGGTGCGCAGGTTGACCTCGCCAGGACGCTGGCCGGCGTGTGTCGTGAGGGCGGGCTTGGGATCGAGAAAGTCGGGGCCGAACGGGCCGCCGTTCATGAATAGATGGATGACGCGCTTGGCGCGTGGCGGATGGTGCGGGCCGATCGGCACGGCACCGGCGTGCTGCGTCATCAGCCCAGCGAGAGCGATGGAGCCGAGTCCGCCGCCGAGCGACGTGATCATTTCGCGACGTGTGAACATGCGGGTGTCCCCAAAGCCTAATCACGTAAGCCCCACCATGAGCGCAGCGATTGGTGGGGGTGATGATGACGGACGACATACCCCCACCAATCGCTGCGCTCATGGTGGGGCTTGGGCGGTTATCAATCCACAAACAAAAACTCGTTGCTGCTCAAGAGCACATGGGCATATTGATGCCACATCTCATCGCTAGCGGGCGAGCCAAGAAACTCACGCGCCAGCCGCAGTTGATTCTCCGTCGGAACTCGCCCGAACAGCAACGCATACGCTCGGCGAATGCGATCGTCGTCGCCCATCGGGACATCGCTTTTCAGGCGTATGACGAGGGCCTGCGCTTGCTGGCGCATCAGCGGGCTGTTGAGCGTATAAAGTTGCTGGAGCGCGGTCGTCGTCGGCACGCGCGCGGCGCTGTGTGTCGTCGGATCGGGGAAATCGAAGAGCCGCAGGAGATCGTGCAACTCACGGCGTTTGACGACGCCATAGATCGTTCGCCTGTTATTCTTCGCGTCGCCCAGGTCGAGCGCCGGCCCGCCCGATTTACGATCGAGGGAACCGTTGACCGCGAGCATGGAATCGCGCCACGCTTCGACATCGAGGCGTCGCCGGTTCGCCCGCCAAAGCCAGCGATTGTCCGGATCGATGGCGTGCTTCTTCGCGTCGAATCGGCTCGATTGGCGATACGTCGCCGACAGCACGATTTCGCGATGCAGCCAGCGCAGCGACCAGCCGTTGCGCACGAAACGCTCGGCCAGATCGTCGAGCAACTCCGGATGCGTCGGCCGGGCGCCTTGCGAGCCGAAGTCGCTTGGCGTGCTGACGAGGCCGGTGCCGAGGTGCTCCTTCCAAATGCGATTGACGATGACGCGAGCCGCCAGCGCGCCGGCATCGTTGATGATGGCGTCGGCCAATTCGCGCCGACCGCTGCCCTGCGCAAACGGCTTCGGTGATGCCTTCGAGAACAGCGTCAGGAACCGGCGCGGCACCGTTGGTCCCTCGCTCGACGGGTTGCCTCGTATCTGCACCGGCACGTTCTGCGGCACTCCAGGCCGATAGTCGAGCTTCGTGCGATTCGGTCCGTCAGCGAGCACGTGCAGGCTGGCTTCGATCACGCCGCGTGCCATCCCGCTGCCATAGCCGGGCGTTGCTTGCTTGATCGCGGCGATCTCAGCTTCGGCGCCGGCGATGACCTTCGCGTTGTCCGCTTGCTTGGCCTTGTCGGCGCGCAGTTTCTTGAGCTTGGCTTCGAGCGTCAGTACCTGCGTCATCGCCTCACGCACCCTCTGGGCCGATTTCTCCTCAAGCAGGGCGACATCCGATTGCCTGACGCTCGCAAAAACGCCCGCCAGCGCGTAGTAATCCTCGACGCTGACCGGATCGAACTTGTGATCGTGGCATCGCGCACAGCCGAGCGCGAGGCCGAGAAACGTGCTGCCGAACGTGTGGATGCGTTCCTCCCATTCCTCAGCAACGACGCCCTTGATCACGTCCTTGTCGAGTTGCAATTCTTTCCAGTAGGTCGGACTCAGGCCGATGAAACCAAGAGCGGCCCGATGTCTCGGTTCCGCGTCAGGCATCAAATCGGCGGCGAGTTGCATACGTACGAAGCGGTCGTACGGCATGTCGTCGTTCAACGCTTGCACAACCCAATCGCGATACAGCCAGGCTTGGCCCTTACCCTCGGCCCAGGATTCGGCGATGTCGCAGTAGCGTGCGAGGTCCAGCCAAAACCGCGCCCATTTCTCGCCATGGTGCGGCGACACCAACAAGCGATCGATGAGTTGAGCGTAGGCATCGGGCCGATCGTCTTTGACATACGTGTCGATCTCCTCAGGCGTCGGCGGTAGGCCGATGAGATCGAACGTCACCCGACGGATCAGCACGCGGCGCTCGGCGGCAACGTTCGGCGTCAGGCCGCGTTTTTCCAGGTCCGCCAAAACGAAGCGGTCGATGCCCCGGATCGGCCAAGCGTCGTCGCGAACCTTCGGCGGCGCGATGGGACGTAGCGGTTGAAATGACCAGAACGCCCGGCTCTTGTCCCAGTCGATCCCGCCCTTGGCGATCACGCTTTTCGTTTCGCCTGGGAACGGCAACCCGCGCCGAACCCATTCCTCAAGCAGCGCGACCTCGTTGGCGGAGAGCTTGGTCTTGGGCGGCATCTGCTTGCGGTTGTTGCGACCGTGGACGGCGTCGAGCAGCGTCTTCGCCGCTGGGCCGTTGTCACCGCCGGTACGAATCGCAGCGGCGCTATCGAGCATCAGCCCGCCGCGCTGCTTCTTGGTGTTTGTCGAATGGCATTCGTGGCAACGCTCGATCAGCAGCGGGCGAATCTTGCTCTCAAAAAATGCGATGTCGGCCGGCGACTGAGCGATGGCAGTCAGCGAGGTGAAGTGGATCGCAACCAGCATGGCAATCGTTTGACGCATGGAGAACCAATAGTGATAAAAAGGTTTGCGGAGGGAGGTCGCGTCAACCGTAGGCGGCATGAACTTGGATTATACCCGAATTGCAACCGCGACAAGTGCGAAAATAATACGAGCCGGCAGCGAGAGCGACGGTTTTCGCCAATCCGTCGCTCACGCTGCCGGCTCGTTATTTTTTCGGTCAACAAAAAGGCACCGAATCAATTTCCAATTCGCCACGATGCACATTGTTGCGGGGATGCTTTTCTCAAGCTACGACCCCCACTCTTTCTTCCTCGCCTTGTTCAATTCTTCGAGCTCCTTCTTCAATGCCTCTGGATCGGCCTTTTTCTCTTCGGGCTTACTGCAGCCGACGGAGAATGAACACGCCAAAACGATGATCGCGAACAGCGCAAGCAAACGATAAAAAAACATGGCAGTTCTCCGTGAGTTCGGCAATTAGTTGATGTCGGCGAGGTTGACGACTTCGTTACCCGCGCGAGTACCGACGGCATTCCACACGGTCGGGCTGATGGTTTCGGTGACAAAATGCACGGCGCCGTCGGCGAAGAGCACGTTCGCGCCAGCGGAATGAAAACTGCTCGCTGGCGTGACGAGTTTCCACCAATCGCCGTTGGAGTACCAACAGGGAGAGTTCGGCGGCAGCAGATGATTGTATCCGGTCCGCCAGACCGAGCCTTCGCGCCAGGGGTAGCCGCGATAGCGCCAGTTAACCCATGAGGCCGAGCCGATTGTCGCGGTCTGCCAGTTCAAACCTTGCAAGTAGGTCTGGGCGGCGGCGATGGAAGTCGTCGGCACGGTGTTAGCCTCGAAGCAGTCGGTGCGTTTGTCACGCGGCGGCGCAGCGCTGTTGGGCCCGCGGCAGACCTCGGCGATGGCGGCCGTGTTGCTCGTGCCGTCGGTGATCTGCACAAGTTTCACAAAGTCCGCCGCTGGCGCGCCAGCCGCTGCGAACTTTGGCCCGAACACGCCGTCCCATTCCTTGGTTACGCCAACCCAGCTGCCATAGTTGAGATGGTAATTCGTCCAACCGAATTGGGTCAGCAGATGATCTGATTGATAGTCCGACGGGCAAACCAGCAACGGCAGCCGGACCGCGCCGGAAATGTCGTTTTTCGAGCCATCCGTCGAACCACCGGAGGCTTTCGTTTCATCGTAGTTGTCCGATACGTTCCCCTGCTCGACATACGGCAGTAAATAAAACAATGCCGATGGGCCCCACGTCCCGGCGAATCGGCTCGCCGCCGGCAGACACTTGTTCGCGCTGTGGAAGTTGTGCATGGCGATGCCCAACTGCTTCAAATTATTGGTGCACTGCGTGCGAGCGGCGGCCTCGCGCACCTTCTGCACTGCGGGAACCAATAGAGCAATCAAGATCGCAATGATCGCGATAACAACGAGAAGCTCGATTAGGGTAAATGCACGACGAAACATTCGATTCTCCTTCAAGACGAAGAGGCAATGAATGAAAATGTGCTTAATAGAGTGAGATTAGTACGACAGCGCTAGATCGAGAATTTGGCCCGCATTGTAGCCGAATTCGTGAGAATTCGGACGACTTGGGCAAACGAGGGAAGGCCGAATTCTCACGAATTCAGCTACAGGATACGATGTAGCGCTGTCGTATTAGTATACACCGCCCCGGCGATTTTTTCTGGATTTATTTTGTCGAACAAGATGGCATCGGGTGCACGACGTTTCCTGTCACACGTTGAATTTCATTACGAATCACTGAAGCCCGAAAGTACGAAATCACGAAAGGGAATCGAATTGCCCTGCGTAAAAAAGAATGACAATCGTCAATCAGGCAAACGCCAAAAAAACGCGAAGTCAGTGTTGGTTACAGGACAATTCGCAACGATCAGCGGTTACAGCTCGGCCGCGCTGTGGCTCACTTAATCACCGGAAACAACGGCGGCACCTTGCCACGCTCGTCAAGCTTGGCGATGACGCGCATGTCGTCGGCCTGCGCGGGGCGGTTGGCGACGTCGGCGTAGCTCACCTTCTCCCACGGTTGCGTGAAGTTGAAGCTGCGGTAGATCGTCTCGCTCGACCGCACCAGCACCGGCTTCAGCAGAATCGCAGCCGCACGGAGCGGTTCGATCAGGTTGAACAGAACCAGCCTGGTCGCGTCCTTGTCGGTCTTGACGAGTTTCCAGGGTTCGTTCTTGTCCACGTATTGGTTCGCGGGATCGAGTATCTGGCGCCAGATCCTTTCGAGTGCAATGTTATACTGGCAGGCTTCCATGTGGCCCCGGACCTCCTTGACAACGTTCGCAAGGTTGAGCACGATCGGCGATGGAGTTTGTCCCGCGGTCCCATCGAGAACACAGGAGTAGTTGCTTACGATCAGTGTCGTCACTCGGCTCAGCAAGTTTCCGAGGTTTTTGCCTAGATCGCTGTTGAAGACAATTTTCAGCCGATCCCAGCTGAAATCCCCATCGCCTGGAAACGGACATTCGCGCATGAAGTAGTACCGGTAGCCATCGGCACCGGCAATAGCAGTCACTTCATGGGGTTCAACGATATTGCCCAGAGTCTTGCTCATTTTCTCGCCGCCACTGGTGATGAACCCATGACCGTAGACGAGCGTTGGGACCTCGATGCCAGCGGCGAAGCACATCGCGGGCCACAGGGCGCAGTGGAAGCGCGTGATGTCCTTGCCGATGAAGTGGATATCCGCGGGCCACCATTTCTCGAAGGACATCCCAACGGCTCCTGCGTCGCCATTGGGCTTCGAACAGTAGCCGATGGCCGTGATGTAGTTGAGTAGCGCATCGAACCAGACATAGATCGTAAACTCCGGATCGAACGGTACGCGGATGCCCCATTGTTGGCCGAGCCGGGTGATGTTGACGTCGCGCAGCTCGGTTTTGACGAGCGTCACGATCTCATTGCGGCGCGAGTCCGGCTGAATGAAATCCGCGTTCTTCTCGTAATATTCGAGCAGCCTGTCTTGAAACTTCGACAACGCGAAAAAGTAACATGGCTCCTGGCGAACGACCGGCGCTACTTTGTGGTCCGGACAGACGCCGCCGGCCTCCTTCACTTCTTTCTCGGTTTTGAAGCCTTCGCAGCCATCGCAATACAAGCCGTCGTAGCTGCCCTTGTAGATATAGCCGTTGTCGAACACCTTCTGGATGAACTTCTGGCAGCCCGCATGGTGGCGTGGCTCGCTTGTCTGGATGAAGTCGTCGAAGCTGATGTCGAGGGCACGCCAGACCTCCTTGAATTGGTTCGCCATGTCGTTGCAGTATTCCTGCGTGTCGCGCTTCAACTCGGCGGCGCGGCGAGAGACTTTGACGGTGTTCTCGTCGTTGCCCATGAGGAAGTGGACATCATAGCCTTCCATACGGCGATAGCGGGCCTGCACGTCGGCGCCGATCTTCTCGAACGCCGTGCCGATATGCGGCCGACTGTTGGGATAATCGATGGCGGTGGTGATGAAGAACTTTCTGGTCATTCGTTATCCCAAGCCCCATCATGAGCGCAGCGATTGGTGGGGGTAAATGTCGCGGTCTGTTCGACCCCCACCAATCGCTGCGCTCATGATGGGGCTTGATGATGTCTTTAACTAGAGGGATAGCCGAAATTGGCCACAGGTTCGCGCTGCGGGCTTCGCATTCGTGTCCGATTCTGAGTGGCTATTCAGCTGCGAAGCATCGAATAAGCGGATTCGGAAATAAATTAGAATATGGGCCTCGATGGACGACGCTTCCTAAATGTCATGCGAACGCTAAACAGCAAGCGATGGATTCGGAGGGCGCTGCAATATCAGCACGACTTCAGGCCGTCCGCCCATCTAGGTAAAATATCGTATTTACGATATTTTACCTAGATGGCTGCGAGGTGATTTTTTCAGAAAACGCGCAAAACGAAGCAGATCGGTCTTGTAAATTGTCAACATGCGTGTACTATTTGACACTTAGACAAGGTAGTGCGGTTGGTGTAAATGGAACGCCTGCTGGCACTGGGTTATCCGGGTCCATATGGAGGCAACCGGTTTTTATGTTTGACAAAGAAGAGCAGTCGAGGATCGACACGCAACATACCGGGCATCGCCAAGATGCGAGCGGGTATGATGATGACGAACCTCCCTCTAAACCACGACGCCATCCGCTCTGGCGCAAAGTCCCCAAGAAACAGTGGGACGATTGGCGCTGGCAATCGCAAAACGCTATCCGATCCGTTCGGCAACTGCGGGGACTCTTGCCGTTCGAACCCGAGGAGTTGGAAGCCATCGGGGCGCTGGAAGCCGAGTACAAGCTCGCCATTCCGCCGTACTTTTTCTCCCTTATCGACGTGGACAACCCGAACGATCCGATTCGGCTTCAGTCCGTCACCTCTCCGCTCGAAGCGAAATCCACCTTCGAACTCGAAGACCCCCTGGAAGAGGACAAGGATTCTCCCGTCCCAGGCATCACGCATCGCTATCCCGACCGCGTCCTGATGGTCACCACCCATGTCTGCACCATGTATTGCCGATTTTGCACCCGCAAAAGGGCGACGATGGTTCGCGGCGGCTGGGACTCCGTCAGCCGGGATGACGAACGCATGATCGAATACGTCCGCAACAATCCCCAGATTCGCGACGTCATCGTCTCCGGCGGCGACCCGCTCACGCTGCCCTACGGAAAGTTGAAATTTTTCCTGCACAGCCTGCGCGATATCCCGCATGTGGACGTCATCCGCATCGGTACGCGCGTGCCGACCACGCTGCCGCAAAAGCTCTACGACCCCGAACTGATCGACATTCTTGAGAGCGCGGAGAAGGTGTGGATTCAAACGCACTTCAATCATCCCCGCGAAATCACGCCCGAAGTCGCACGGGTTTGCAAGAGCTTGATCCGCGCCGGCATGCCGCTCAACAACCACACGGTGTTGATGAAGGGCATCAACGACGATCTCGAGACGATGCGCAAGCTCATGCGTGCGTTGCTCAAGGTCAAGATTCGACCGTACTATCTGTTCCACTGCGACCCCGTCATCGGGGCTGGGCATTTCCGGACTTCGATCTGGAAGGGCCTGGAAATCATGGAAGGTCTTCGCGGCCACATGTCGGGGTTAGCAATCCCGACCTACTGCGTAGACGCACCGCATGGCGGCGGGAAGATTCCTCTACTGCCAAACTACCTCGTGTCGGCGTCGGACGATTGCGTCGTCCTGCGCAACTACGAGGGCATGCTGGTTCGCTATCAGGCTGAAGATAAAGCGCCTACGACCAAACAGACGGCCAACCGCGGTGTCAGCCAGCTGATTCAGGGGACCACCACGGCACTTGTGCCGCCCAACAGCGAACGTATGGCGCGTCGCCGCCAGTATATTCAAGACAAGGCGGCGGCGAAAGAAGCAGCCTGCTGTTCCAGCGAATCTGAAACGCCGGATGAGCCGACGCAGGACAAACGCGAATTGCTCGCCTTGCCCATGGTGTCCGCCAAGTAATTTGCGTTCATGCATCGCATTTTTCAAGCTTGTCGCGCTTCGGTGCGGCGGGCTTTTTTTTCATCAATGACCCGCTACTTTGCTAGAATCTGCGATTGGTCGGGTAGAGGATTCAAGGTAAGGTATTGCCTCCTGATCTCGTTGCAAGGAGGCATTGGTTATGGCTCGTCGTCTGCTACAGGATGTAGATTGGACCGAGATGTTGCTAGAAGTCGAAGATCCATGGTGCGACCTATGCGAACGCCGAATGCATGTGTGTTCGTTTCGCCGCCATCGCATCTTCACGTTCGCAGGGCCGCAGGTTCTGGTTTGCAAGTTGGTGCACTGCCCGAACCAGGCTTGTTTGAATCACCAGCGCACGTTCAGTCCCGAAAGAGAATTGGCCCTGACCATGCCTTACTGGTCGATCGGTTGGGACGTATTCTGTTGGCTGGGTCACCGACGCTGTGCTCGGCATTGGTCGGTTCCGCAGCTTCGCGCCGAGTTGCTGGACCGTTTCGGAGTTCCATTGTCAGAGGACGCGATCGAGGACTATCTGC
>SIAQ01000145.1 GCA_009697105.1 Gemmataceae bacterium
CGCGCACGCCATGCAGTTGCAGATACGGGAGTTGAGACGCCAGACCGGGAAGCGGACAGGGCGATGGTATCTCTGGGTTGGCGACAACGCGGACCCAGACGCCAGAGCAATGGAGATTCTTCCCGATGGCGAGCCACAGACGCACGCCGATTATTATTCCGATGCGGAGAATATCGAGTGATGAGGACACTGGGGACGGTGGGGACGGCATTCCCCTTTGTGCTAATACCGAGTCTCCCGGAAATAAATTTCCCCCATTTCGGGTGGGGGATAACGTGTTAAGGCACAAAGGGAGATACCGTCCCCACCGTCCCCGCCGTCCTCCGACTTGACCGGAATAAGCCCCCTATTTGGCTCGCCTGGAGAATCAAGATGACCCCACCAAAAAGAAGGAAGGATAGAAGCGTGAGCCACGCAGTTTCCGATCTGGCCCGCGCCGCCGATGCCATCGACCTTGCCCTGCGTCATCTCGCCCGAGCCGAGCGTCGTGGCGATCCGCCGGCGGCAAGCGTGGCATGCTTCGCTATGGTGCAGCTGGATCGCATCAATCAGCGGCTGATGGACGCATGTGACGAAGTGAGTGGCGCAGATTTCCCGCCGTGAGGCCCCTAGGGGGGTAGGGGGTGGCGAAGAAATGCGTGAAGCGCCGGACAACCGTCGATAGCCGTGCGCATATTACCAAAAAAACAAAATAGGCCGGGGGGATGACGACGACGGCGACGTGGCGGGAAGGGCCACCCCCACCACCCCCCTATTTTTTATTTTGGGATAATGCGTGCAAGGCTGGTCGCGGTACCTTGGCCACCGCCCGCAAACTTAGCCACCCCTTACCCCCACCCCCCTATTTCGGGTCGGAACATCGGCGCGAGATCGTGGCACGGAAGGCGAAGGCGAAAAAAGGAAAAGAGCGGTTGTCACTGACAACCGCAAAGGCGCATATTCGAGCGTTTCTAAGCACATTTACCTACATGTCTAAAAGTGAGTTTCGCTAGGTAATTTGCTTGTTTTTCGGGGTTTTTGCGAGAAGTGCGGTTCGTTTTTTCAGGGCTGTGCTCTACCAGCTGAGCTATCTCACCGATTTGCAGGTTCCAACGTCTTATGCTTTGGAACGCACACAACCTCGATTCTACAGAGCGTGTTTCCGGTCGTAAAGGCCACTCTGCGGCAAAACCGCACTTGTAAACGAAGTCGCAGAAGTCGGACGGGTTTCTCAGGGCCAAATCTATTGTCCCACACCACGTCCGTCCCGTATACTTTATTATTAAGCGATTGATCCCACCCTGCTGGCTCGTCGGCATTACGCTTGCTCTTTCCGTCGAGGTTCTTGCATGAAATTCCCTGCTGTTGCGCTTCTTGGCGTTTTGTTCATCACTTCCCAGGTTCGCGCCGACGATTGGCCGCAGTTCCGCGGGCCGGATCGTAGCGGCGTGTCCAAGGAGAAGGGTCTGCTCAAGCAATGGCCGAAGGACGGGCCGAAACTGGCGTGGACGTACAAAGACGCCGGGCTGGGCTTTTCGAGCGTCGCGGTGGCGAAGGGCGTCGTTTACACGCTCGGGACCGACATGAAGTTTGAGGCCGAGTACGTCATCGCCATTGATGAAGCCAAAGGCACGGAGCTTTGGCGTGCCAAGATTGGGCCGGTGTTCACGTTTGAACAAAACATCTGGGGGGATGGCCCCCGCAGTACGCCGACAGTCGATGGGCATTTGCTCTTCGCCCTCAGCGGCGCTGGCGAACTCGTCTGCGTTGATGTCGCACAGAAAGGCAAAGAGGTTTGGCGGAAGAACCTGGTCAAAGACTTCGACGGCGGCATGATGACCAAGTGGGGATTCAGCGAATCGCCGCTCGTTGATGGCGACATAGTCATTTGCACACCGGGCGGCGCCGGCGGTACGCTGCTCGCGCTCAACAAAACAACGGGCGCGACCGTGTGGCGTTCCAAGGGTTGGACGGATCTCGCACCGTACTCGTCGCCCGTCGTCGCCGACATCCATGGGAAACGCCAATATATCCAAATCGGCTTCGCGGGCGCGGCAACTGGCGCCTTCCTCGCAGGTGTGGACGCCAAGACCGGCACGGTGCTGTGGAAAAACAACATCGTTCCCGGCGATAGCTACGCCATTTCGCCGACGCCGGTCGTTCGAGGCACGCGCGTCTATGCGACGACCTTCGACGCCAGCCATTCCTTTGAAATCGATGTCAAACAAACCGCCGAAGAGAAGTTCAAGAAAGCGAACTGGAAGAAGCTCAAAAATCGCGATGGCGGCGTCGTGCTCGTCGGTGATCACATCTATGGGCATTCCGAACCCGGCATGTGGGTTTGCCAGGACTTCAAGACTGGCGATCAGGCCTGGGCGGAACGTAATGATTTCAAATGCGACAGTGGATCGATCATCGCGGCGGACGGCATGCTCTACCTCTACACCGACGAAGGCAAAGTCGGTCTGGCCGATGCGGACTCCAAGGGCTTCAACCTCGTCAGTCAATTCAAAATCCCGGAGATGTCGAAGATTCAGCCGAATCGGCAAACGAGCAAGGACAGCCGAACCTGGACGAACCCAGCCATCGCGAATGGGCATCTGTATCTGCGCGATCACGAGTTTATCTTTGCGTACAAGATTAAGTAAGCGCGTTTAGCCGGTCGCCTTTGGCGAGCGCGGGATTTGTCATCAGGGCGGAGAACTCGCCCACGCCCGCGCTCGCCAAAGGCGAGCGGCTAAACAAAATGATTACGGGTCACATGAATTCCCGCCTGGCGATACTGCTGCGAACCATCCTGCCCGCGCACCGCTTTTATGCGCGAAAGTTCGCTGGCCTCGACCTCGACGATTGGGCACGATTGCCGTTTACGACGAAAGACGATCTGCTTGCCAATCAGGCCGAGCATCCGCCTTATGGCGAACTGCTGACGGAGCCGCTTGAGAACTACACGCGCTTGCACCAAACCTCCGGCACGACCGGTTCGCCCTTGCGTTGGCTGGACACGCCTGCCAGCTGGGAATGGATGCTGGGCTGTTGGCGGACGATGTACGGCATGGTCGGCGTAACGGCGAGCGATCGGCTAATGTTCGCGTTTTCGTTTGGCCCGTTCCTGGGGTTCTGGACGGCGTTCGAGGCCGCCTCACGCCTCGGCTGTTTGTGTCTCGCGTCCGGCGGGCTTTCGACCGGTGCCCGGCTCAAGATGCTACTCGACAATCGCGCGACGGTGTTGCTCTGCACGCCGACGTATGCCCTGCACTTGGCCGAGTGTGCGCGGGAACAAGGCGTGGCCATTCGGGGCGTGCTGCGAGCGATTATCGTGGCGGGCGAACCGGGCGGCTCCATCCCGGCAACGCGGTCACGAATCGAGGACGCCTGGCAGGCCCGCGTCTTCGATCACACCGGCATGACCGAAATCGGACCGCTGGCGATTGAATGTTCCGCCCGTCCCGGCGGTCTACATATTTTAGAAGATGATTACTTCGCCGAGGTCGTCGATCCGGTAAAGGGCGAACCGGTATCACCAGGGGACATCGGCGAATTGGTGCTGACAAACCTGGGACGACTCGGCAGTCCGCTCATACGCTATCGGACAGGCGACTTCGCGCGCGTCGATCCATCGCCATGCCCCTGTGGTTCGCCGTGGATGCGGCTCGAGGGCGGCATTCTCGGTCGGACAGACGACATGATTGCCGTGCGAGGGAACAATGTCTATCCGTCGGCATTGGAGAACGTGATCCGCCGGTTTCCTGAGATTGGCGAGTATCGCGTTACAATCGATCAGACGGTGCCTTTGGTGGAAGTTCGCATCGAGATCGAGGCGAGTGTCGATGATGTGGAAGGTCGGCTGGCGGCGGCGATCCGCGATGCCCTGTTGTTTCGTGCCGACGTGTTGCGCGTGCCGATCGGTTCGTTGCCGCGGTTCGAGATGAAGGCGAGGCGAGTGGTTGTGAAGAAATACTGATATTCCGCTTGCGGCTTAGCGCTCACTTGGCGTCATGCGAGCGCTAAGCCGCAAGCGGAATTAATCAATCCATGGGAAAGGGAACCCCCGATGAATCTGCGTTTTGCTTGGATGTTGGTCGTGTTCACCCTGATGATCGCGCCGTTGACCGGATCGGCGTCCGATTGGGCCCATTGGCGCGGCCCGACGCAAACAGGCACATCCGCCGACAAAAACCTACCGGACAAGGTGCAGGGCAACATCCTCTGGAAGGCTCCCTACGGCAGTCGCTCGACACCGATCGTGCTCAACGGTTCCGTCTATGTCATTAACTACGACGCCAAGACTGCGAAGGTCGGAAACAAGATCGAGGATGTTGCCGAGTCGATCCGCGAACGCGTTATGTGTTTGGATGAGAAGACGGGCAAAGTGAAATGGCAGCACACGTTTCCCGTCTTCCACACCGATATCGTCACCAGCCGGCTGGGCTGGACTAACATTGTCGCCGACCCCGCCTCGGGCTACATCTACGCGCACGGTACGCAAGGGCTGTTCATGTGCCTGGATGGCAGCGATGGCAAAGTCATTTGGCAACGTTCGATGGGCGAAGAATTTGGCCGAGTGTCCGGGTACGGCGGCCGCGTTACCAGCCCAATCGTCGATGAAGACCTCGCCATCCTTGGCATGGTCAACACCAGCTGGGGTGATCAAGCGAAGGGCGGCAACCGCTATTACGCCTTCAACAAGCGCACGGGTGAAGTCGTCTGGATTTCGCAGCCCGCAGCATCCGGTGGCACGTACTACTCCGCACCCGTCGTCGCCACCATCAACAACCAACGTCTGCTCATCTCCGGCGGCGCCGACGGCAGCGTCTACGCCATCAAGGTTCGCACCGGCGAACTGGTCTGGCGCTTGCCGATCAGCACCAGCCCGATCAACAGCTCGCCTGTCGTCGATGGCAATTTCGTCTACATCGGGCATGGCGAAGAAAACGTCGGCAACAATATCCAAGGCAAGGTCGTCTGCGTGGACGCGTCCAACGTCAAAGACGGCAAGCCCGATCTCGTCTGGGAAGTCGATGGCATCACCGCACGCTATGCCTCACCGATCGTTCACGAAGGCCGACTCTACATGCCCGACGATGGCGGTCGGCTCTTTTGCCTGGACGCCAAGACCGGGAAGCAAATCTGGAAGTTCAACTACGGTCGCGGCGAGTGTCGCGGCAGTCCGGTGATGGGTGACGGCAAAATCTACGTCGGCGAAGTGAGCGCCCGTTTCCATATCCTCGAACCTGGTCTCAAAAAATGCAAACGCCTCGACGAAGAGTTCTTCGCGGGAGCGGGCGGCGTCGATGTCGAACTCAACGGCAGCCCCGCCATCGCCAATGGCAAAGTCTTTTTCACAACGGCGGACGAAATCATCTGCATAGGCACCAAGGATGGCCTGGCTGTGAAGGTCGAAACTCCCGTGCCTGCGAAAGTCACCGTCGGCAAGATCGCCCATCTGCAAGTCGTGCCAGGCGAAATCGCTGTCCATTCCGGGGGGACCGCGCAATTCAAGGTGCGAGCGTTTGACGCCGCCGGCAACTTCGTCAAAGAGGTCAAGCCCGAATGGTCGCTGCCCGCGCCGACACCGCCGCCGGGCGTGAAGGCCAACCCCCCGGCGCTCAAGGGCGTCATCAGCCCCGACGGCAAACTCACCGTCGACGCCAAACTGCCCGCCCAACAGAGCATCGTCGTTGCGAGCTATGAAGGGCTTACAGCCCGGGCGCGGGTTCGTGTCGCGCCGGGGGCTTTTTACGCCACCGATTTCGACAAGCTCCCCGCTGGCATCGTTCCAGGCGGATGGGTCAACACCCAGGGCAAATGGATCATCAAAGACCTCAAGGGCAACAAGGTCATCGCCAAGATCAACGATAAATTCTCGCCGCTCTTTTCGCGTGGCAATGCGTATATCACGCTGCCGACTTCCAAGGACTACACCGTCGAATCCGATGTCATGGGCACGGAGAAAGTCGCCCAGGCCGGCCAGGTGCGCCATCAACCCGAGATCGGCATCGGCGCCAATCGCTACACCCTCATCATTGATGGCAAGACGCAGAAACTCCGCCTGATGTCGTGGGATGCCTTGCCACGCGTTGACAAAACCATTGCCTTCAAATGGCAGCCGGAAACCTGGTATCGCCTCAAGCTGACAACCGACATTGCCGACGGCAAAGGCGTCATCCGCGGCAAGGCCTGGCCTCGTGATGAAAAGGAGCCGACCGCGTGGACCGTCGAACTCAACGACTCCAACCCCAACACCGAAGGCAGCGCCACGCTGTACGGCTACGTGACCGGCAACTTCAACGACCGGCCCGGCACGGA
This sequence comes from Gemmataceae bacterium, assembly GCA_009697105.1. Taxonomy (GTDB): domain Bacteria; phylum Planctomycetota; class Planctomycetia; order Gemmatales; family Gemmataceae; genus SIAQ01. The sequence continues at coordinate 6,289 of SIAQ01000145.1, forward strand.
AATCTACTTCGACAACCTGAGGATTTCACCGAATAAGAAGTGACGGATGGCGATTTCGCTTGCGGCTTAGCGCTCAGGTTGTCTCAGGCGAGCGCTAAGCCGCAAGCGGAATCGAGAAGCCGCCTTCCGCAAAGAGTTGACCAAGAAACGCTAACGAACACAACCCAAAAATGGAGTGACTTGATATGACCAGTTATCCGTTCCTGAAGCGTGGGCTTGCCGCCGGGCTTTCGCTCGTCATCGTCGGCGTGGCGGTCTTCTTCGTCATGCGGCAAACCGACCTTGTCACGGAAAACGACAAGGGCCTGGGCAACCTCTTTACGCAGCAAGCCAATGCCGCCGGGCAAGAAGCCAAAACCACCGGCGATTGGACGACGTTCGGCGGTACGCCATCGCGTAACATGGCCAACGCCGTCGCCACAGGGTTGCCTGCCAAGTGGGACGTTGACACCAAGATGAACATTAAATGGGCCGCCAGCCTCGGCTCCAAAGCCTATGGCGGTCCGATTGTCGCCGGCGGTCGCGTCTTTATCGGCACGAATAACAAGAACCCGCGCGACAAGAAATATGCGGGCATCGACAAAAAGACCAACAAGCCGATCGATCTCGGCATCGTCATGAGCTTCGACGAGAAAAACGGCGCGTTCCAATGGCAAGCCGTCCATGAAAAACTGCCCGGGGGCCAAGTCGTCGATTGGCCCGAAGAAGGCATCTGCTCCAGCGCCGCCGTCGAGGGTGACAAACTCTACTACGTCTCCAATCGCTGTGAAGTCGTTTGCGCCGACGTGAAAACCGGCAAGGAAATCTGGACGCTCGACATGATCGGCAAACTAGGCGTGTTCCCACACAACCTGTCCGATTGCTCGCCGCTCCTCGTCGGCGACCACCTCTGGATCGTCACATCCAACGGCGTGAACGAAGACCATATCAGCGTCCCCTCTCCCAAGGCGCCGAGCTTCATCAAAGTCGAGAAAAAAACTGGCGATGTCGTTTGGCAGGATAATTCTCCCTCCGCGCAGATGCTGGCGGCCGGCGCCCAGGCGAACCAGGCGAACTTCCTCAAAACTCTCGTCAATCGCGGCCAACTCATCCAGCACGGCCAATGGGCGAATCCGGCCTACGGCGTCGTCAACGGCCAGCCGCAGGTCATCTTTCCCGGCGGCGACGGCTGGATTTATGCCTTCGATCCGAAAGCCAAAACCGGCGACGCGCCGATCTGGAAATTCGATTGCAATCCGAAGGATTCCCGATACGAATTGGCAGGCAAAGGCACCCGCAACGATTTCATCGGCACGCCCGTCGTCTACAAGAATCGCGTCTACATCGGCGTTGGTCAAGACCCCGAGCATCGCACCGGCGTCGGCCATTTCTGGTGCATCGATATGACCAAAAAAGGTGACGTCTCTCCTGATCTCGTGACCGATTACGACGTGTTCCCGCCCAAGACGAAGCCGAATCTCAATTCCGCAGCCGTTTGGCATTACGGCGGCGTCATTGAGGACAAGGATTTGGTCAAGAAGCTCCGCCGCAATTACTACTTTGGCCGTACGATGTCCACGGCTGCAATCCATGAGGACATCTGCTACATCGCCGATCTCGGCGGCGTTCTGCACGCGCTCGACGCCAACACCGGCAAGCTGCACTGGGAACACGACACCAAGGCCGACATCTGGGGTTCGCCGTACTACGCCGACGGCAAGGTGTTCCTGGGCACGGACGACGCCCTCTGGGTCTTCCAGCACGGCGCGAAGAAGCAAGAGCCGCACGAGTTCGACATGGGCGGCCGCTGCCGGGCCACGCCCATCGCCGCCAACGGCGTGCTGTATGTGATGACGGAAAACAAACTGTTCGCGATCGCCAAGTAACGTCTCTCGTTTAGCCGCTCGCCAACGGTGAGCGGCTAAACAATTACCCATTCGAGGATTTTCATGAAGCGCAATTTCGCAATATTCGCTTTCGTCGCCCTCGTCGGCGGTCAATTCGGGTGCGGCTCAAGATTCACGCCAATCGGTTACCCGCCATCCGCCGACACGCCATCGCCTGTCGCCGACAACGTGAGCGAGAAACCGATTCCGATCGCCGCGGGCCAACCGGACAAAGCCAAGTCCGACTCCCCGCTGTTCGGCGGCTCGCCGTCGCGCAACATGGTCAACCTCATCGACAAAAACGTGCCGACCGAATGGAATGTTGAAGAGAAGAAAGAAAAGAACATCAAATGGATCGCCCAACTCGGCACGCGATCCTACGGCGGTCCGGTCATCGCCAATGGCGTCGTCCTCGTCGGCACCAATGTCAAGGGCATGAACAAAGCCGAAAAAGCCGTCCTGGCGGCTTACAGCGAAGCGACGGGCAAACTCCTTTGGAAGAACACCCACGACTTCCCCGGCCTGGCTCTCTTCAACGAAGCACTCGGCGAAGGCTTGTGCTCCACGCCCGTCGTCGATGGCGAGCACCTCTACTACGTCCTGCCCGGTTGCGAAGTCGTCTGTGCCGATCTGAAAGGCAAAATTCACTGGAAGTACGACATGATGAAGGAATTCAAGGTCGTGCCGTTCCATCTCGGCAACTGCTCGCCCGTCGTCGTCGGCGATCTCGTCATGGTCATCACCGCCAATGGTCGCGACGACGAGGGCCACGTGCCATCGCCCAAGGCGCCAAGCTTCATCGCCCTCAACAAGAAGTCCGGCAAAATCGCCTGGCAGTCCAACCTGCCCGGCGACAAGATCATCGAAGGTCAATGGTCCAATCCGACGGTCGCCACCGTCAATGGCAAAACACAGGTAATCTTCGCCGGCGGCGACGCCGTGCTTTACTCGTTTGAACCGGAAACCGGCAAGCTGATTTGGCAATGCAGCTGTAATCCAGTAAAAGGCAAAGGCAAGCGCGAGACCGAAAACTACATGATCTCCACGCCGGTCGTCGTCGGCGATCGCCTCTACGTCGGCATGGGCGTTTACCCTGACCACCCGCAGTCGCCGCGCTCGGCTCATGTCGTCTGCATCGACATCACGAAGAAGGGTGACGTGTCGCCGAAATCGCTCGACGCCAAGGACGCCGCCAACAAAGGATCCGCGCTGGTCTGGGCGTTCGGCGGCATGATCGACCCGTCGCCAGCCAAGGGCCGACAGGCCTACATGGGGCCAACCATCAGCACCCCGTGCGTTCATGACGGCCTCGTCTACATTCCCGAGCTCGCTGGCTATCTGCATTGTCTCGACGCCAAGTCCGGCCAACGCTACTGGGAGCACGACTTCAAAGCCACCACCTGGGGTTCAGCCTACTACGTTGACGGCAAAGTCTACGTCGGTAACGAGGACGGCGATGTCGTCATCTTCGCGCATGGAAAAACCAAGAAAATCATCGCCACCCATAACATGGACGACGGCATCCACGGCACGCCCGTCGTTGCCAATGGCGTGTTGTATATCATCACCAAAACGAAGTTGTATGCGATAAAATGACGAAGGTTGTTTACGCTTGCGGCTTAGCGCTCGCAAGCCGCCATGCGAGCGCTAAGCCGCAAGCGGCAACACGATTGGAGTCTCCGTTGGTATCGACGCGAAAAAACCTCTGGTCGCTTGTCAGAAGTCAACCGGAAATCGATCCGAATGACCTGGCGCAAGCGGTCCAGGCCGAGGCGATGCTGGAAGGACTTGATTACCGCACTCGGCTATTGATTCGCGACAGCGTGGATGCCTTGCGCGAATATTGGGGAGGAACCGGCGTCGAACGGTGGCTGGCGGGCTGCCTTCATCACGATACGATCGCGCGAATTTGCCAAGCCGAGTTCGAGGAAGTTGGATTTCCTTCAATTGGGAAGCGACTCATGGAAAAAACAAACCCTGATGACGTGCGACTCTTTTTCTCAGAACTTGCGCGCCACCTGCGAAAGCCGCTGCGCATGAATGTTGGCGGATCGATTGCCCTGATCTTGCGAGAATTGCTGTCGCGAAATACCGAAGACGTTGATGTGGTGGATGAAGTGCCGCCGGAATTTCGCGATCGTCATGACTTGCTTGCGAATCTGCTGAAACGCTACGGCCTGCTTCTCGCGCATTTTCAGCAACACTACCTTCCGTCGGGCTGGGCCAATCGCCTGGAATATTACGACTCGTTCGGCGATCTGACAGTTTACCTAGTCGATCCATATGATGTATTTCTCAGTAAACTAACGAGTATTCGCGAAAAGGATTTTGACGATATGCGCGTGGTCAAAGGTCAGCTTGACAAGGCCACGTTGATCCAACGAATAAAGGATACGATGCAGTCGGCGTTCGTAGAACTGAAAAACAAGGAGCGAGCGCAAAACAATTGGAAGCTACTTTTCGGAGAAGACCTACCCTCATGAGCACCACACCTGAACAAGCCAAAACCCAGCTCGACGCGCATGTGCGCGACATCATCGAGCAGCACTTCCATCCGGAGACCGGCGCGCCGTTCTGGACGGACGCCGTCGCGGGCAAGAATCCGCTGCTCAAGCTCGATTTCGATCCGCGCAAAGAAGTCAAATGCTTTGAAGACCTGAAGAAATTCGGCCTCTTTGAAGACGATTGGCTCCGCGGCGGCCCCGTGCGCCGCTGGCTGCCCCGAAAACTCAAAGACAAACCGGCCTACGTCTTCGAGACCGGCGGTACGACCGGTATCCCCAAGAGCCGAGCCGTCTGCGAAGACCATTGGATCGACTACGAAATCTTCAGCGGCACGCTGCCCGATCAATACTTCCCGAAAGGCTCGAACTGGCTGATGCTCGGCCCGTCCGGCCCGCGCCGCCTGCGCCTCGCCGTCGAGCATCTCGCCCAGTTCCGCGGCGGCATTTCGTTTTGCGTCGATCTCGATCCGCGCTGGGTCATCAAGCTCATCAAGAAGGGCTGGATGGAGCACCTGAAGGCGTATCAGGAGCACGTCATCGACCAGACGATTTCCATCCTGTCCGCCAACCATGACATCAAGTGCATGTTCACGACGCCCAAGCTGCTCGACGCGCTGTGCGGCCGACTCGAAAAAGAAGGCACGACGCTCAAGGAAAAAGGCATCACGGGCGTCTTCTGCGGCGGGACCGAAATGACCTCGCAGTGGATTCGCTTCGCCATCGAAGAACTGCTTGGCCAGGGCATCTACATCGCGCCGACCTATGGCAACACGCTGATGGGGCTGGCGGCGTCCGAGATGCCCACCAAGGAAGACGGGTACAAGATCAACTATTTTGCTCCGCAACCGCGTGCCGTCGCTCAGGTCGTCGATTTCGATGACTACAATAAGCTCGTCCCCTACGGCGCCGATGGCCGAGTCATGTTGACGACGCTCACGAACGAACTCTTCATTCCGCGTTTCATGGAACGCGACGAAGCCGTGCGCGAGAAGCCGACGGAAAAATACCCGTGGGACGGTTGCTCCGGCGTGAAACCGTTCCGCGCCTTCGCGGCCACGACGGTGGTCGGCGTGTATTAGTGCGAGCGACGAGTTGTGCGCCCCAAAACCATCAGAGCCGGAAGCGTGAGCGACGGTGTATTCTGGAAATACACCGTCGCTCACGTTTCCGGCTCTTCCGGTCTCTGGGGTACTATGCTGCGATTATCGGATCGATCCCGCGACCTGCCAAATCGCGTATTCGATGGTGTACTCGACAAAGCGGACGGAGCCATCGCAATAGAGCATGTTCAAGCCGCCGTTGTGGGAGCTGCCGAACTGCTTTGGGTTGGTGCCGACGAGAGGATCCTCGGCCGGCTGGTAGAAGGTGGTTCGCTGCGTGTCGTTATCCATGCCGACGTACATGCATTCGTTGTCGCCGCCGTCGGTGCCTGCGAGATACAGACCTTTGTTCATCAATTTCTCACCGACGAGAAAGGTGTTGCTCGTGCCGCGATCGATTTGAGCGATTCGCGTTTGGCTGCAGCGATATATGACGCCATCCCAGCCGGGAACGTTCCAGTAGGTTGGCGAGGAGCCAGTGGCGAGGCTGGGGCCGCCGTCGATTTCGTTTTTATCCTGGGAGCCACAGGTCGCTGCGTAGTCGCATCGGGCGAGCAAATCGGCGGCGGTTGTCGTGATGGAGACCTGGGTGTTGGCCGCGTCAATCGTGTGATAGACGGCACCGGGCCGGCCGTTCGCGTACGGGCCGCCGTTTCGCCGTGCTGGGCAATTGAAAATCGGAACCGGCTTGGCCATGAGCGTAAGCATCGGTGGACCGACCTGCGCCAAACCCGTCAAACCTTTCGTCGAATCGCGTAGCGCCCCTTGTTCCACGTAGGGCAGGATGTTGTACAGCCAGCCGCCGGGCTGGTCCGGCCCGGTGCCTCGCTCGGGCGTGCCGATCCAATCCCAACCCCAGCCGCCGGAGGGGAACTTTTTGTTCACATCGTGGTTCTGGTGCAACGCCAGGCCGATGTTTTTGAGGTTGTTCGTGCACTGCGTTCGCGCCGCCGCATCGCGCACCTTTTGCACTGCGGGAACGAGCAATGCGATCAAGATCGCGATGATGGCAATGACGACAAGCAGTTCGATCAGCGTAAAGCCGATTCGGCGACTGACATCCGATTGGGATCGATTCATGGGTCTACCTCGAACGAGATGAAAGAAATATGTCGAAATAACGATAATACAGACAAATAAGACGCGACCGACAAAAGTCGATTTTCCTTCCGAGGCTGAAGCGTAAACGAGGCATTCTGGCCGCCTCGCTTACTTCAGCCTCGGAAATACACTTTTGTCGGTGGCGTCAAATAAGACGCGACCGACAAAAGTCGCTTTACGAGCCGGAAGCGGACTGGTGAAATCCGTCGCTTACGCTTCCGGCTCGTACTTTTGTCGGCGGCGTCAAATAACACCCTCGTCGATTTATAGCAGGTATTTTGCGTTAAATCAAATGCACTTTTTCGTAATGCAATGCGGGTCGCCTACCAGCCCCGATGCATTGCTGTCAGAGCCACGCAGGTAGTAAGTGGTTTGAATTGACAATCGTCGTGCCTTCGGATCACTTACTGCGTGCGTGGCTCTGACAGCAACGCAAATGGCGGTGAACCTGCCGTCTGCGCACCCGCTCACAAAACGCCGAACGTGCGAAATGCTTCGGTCGCTTTCATGCCGCTGGCGATCGCGTCGCGCACACGATTCTCGGCGTGTACCTTCTCCCAGGCTTGCTGAATGACGGTCTCCTCGACCGCGCGAGGCACGACGACGATGCCATCCTCGTCGGCGATGACGAGGTCGCCCGGGGCAAAGCGAACGCCAGCGATTTCCACGGGCACGTCGATGTCGATCACGCGCTGACGGTCCTTGCTGTCGAAGATGCACGTGCCGCGGGCGAAGACCGGAAAGCCCACCGCGCGCATCTTGCCGATGTCGCGGACCATGCCATTGACGATTGCGCCGACACATCCTTGATTACGAGCGGCGGTCGTCAAAAGTTCACCCCAAATGCCCGATCGCGCTGATCCGCCCGCCGCCGCGATCAGGATGTCATCGGGTTGGCAGCTATCCACAGCTGCCAGTTCTAGCTCATAGGGTCGCGGATCGATATGCGCCATGTCGGCCCAGAGCGTCGTCTTGCAACGCCCGACCAGCACGGCGTTGGGCAGCGTGAGCGGCATCAGCGCGACCCGCGGCGACTGATTCGGAAACCCCGCCGCGTCGAGTGCGTCGCACACCACGGCACTGTAAAGCGTTTGCCTCATCATGTCGAGAGTTATGGGAGTCGGCATTATCGATTCCATTTGTGTTAAAGAGGAGCGCGATTTCAATCGTGCTGTTATAGTGGGAATCTGTACGGGCTGTGACGGATTTGGGTGATGGCGGAACGTCGGAATAATCAATTCCACCGTGAGAATGCGTAGTTCGTGCCGTTGGTGAGCCGATGCTTGCCCAGGAACACCGTCCTGCGGAAAGGATTCCGGCCATGGCGACTTTCTACATTTTCCCTTCGCGTCATCTGCTCGGCCAACGCTTCAGCGACACGCTGGCCACGCTCTTTCCAGGCAAACGTCATACGCCGTGGGATTGGCCTGACTTGGCGGAATCGCTGGCGTCGCTGGTGACCGGGCAAGGCGATGCGTGCGTCGTCTACCGCGAGGATATCGACGAAACGCTGTCCTTGCGCGACGATCTTACGCTCCATTTCGGCGCGAGCGCGGATGACGAGATCATCGAAGTGCAATTCCCGCTGGGCCTGGCGAAGGCCCATTATCAGCACTGGGCGTGCGAAGGAAATCCGAAATAATTAATTCCTGATTTGCCGCTTGCGGCTTAGCGCTCAAGTGGCACCGTGCGAGCGCTAAG
>SIAQ01000146.1 GCA_009697105.1 Gemmataceae bacterium
GTCGCCGAAGCCGGGTTGGCTCAGGTCGAGCGGATCGGTCGTGCTCGTCGTCGTCGTCGTTTGCACCACGAAACCATTGACGGTCCAGACGTACGTGTACGAGATCGCATCGCCGTTGATGTCGGCGGGGCTATTGACGTACACGTTCAACACATCGTTGGTCTTGGGATTCGGGTCGCCGAAGTTCAAGTTGCCAATCGTCGGCGCATGGTTCACCACCGTGATCGTAAACGTTTGGCTCTCGCTGGCGCCGCCAAGGATGTCCGTGGCGATGACCGTCACCGTGTACGGCGTCGCGCTGACGGCGGTGATCGGAATCGTGCCCGAGATAAAATCCGGATAGGGGGCGTCGAGGCTCAGACCGTCAGGCAGCGGCGTCGCGCTAGCGATGCTGTACGTGAGCGGGTGGCTGGCGTTGTTGCTCGCCGTGAGCCACAGGGAGACGAGGGTGTTGTGGTCGTAGCTTTGATTGCCGGGGTTGTCCAGCGTGATTACCGGTTGCTTGATGGTCCAGTTGAAGGTCGTCGTGTCGGTGAACTCTCCATCCGTTGCCGTCACTGTGATCGCATATGGCGTCGTGGTGTTGGCGCTTGGCAGAACCGTGCCGGTGATCAGGGCGGTGCTGCTCATGCTCAAGCCCGGCGGCAGGCTGGTCAGCAGGTTGAATACGGGCTCGTCACCATCGGGATCGCTGGCGCTGAGTTGTAGCGAAGCCGCATCGCCTTTAAACGACTCGATGGCCCACAGCCAGCCCGTATCAATCAACGGCGGGCTGTTCACCACGATCGCCGAGACGGTGACGGTGACGCCGCGATCGTTGGCGTCCCAGGGCGTCACGCTGAATTCGACCGTTTGGCCCTTGTCGCCGTAGCCGCCGTAATACAGATGGTAGGGATCGTAGGGAAGGTTCGTCGTCGTAGTCCGTATGACGTTGCCATTGACGCGCCAAACGTAGTCGTAGGAGACCGAATCGCCGTCGGCAGCGGTCGTGGTGAACGACGGCCCAATGATGTCGTTGGTCAGTGGGGTGGTAGTATTGAGCACGAGATTCTCAATGACTGGAGCTGAGGATGGGCAATCGCGCTTTTCGAGTTCATCAATGCGCAAGCGCGTGTAACAAACAACGGGATGTATCGGTTTACGTTTGCGGTTTCCGAGGTTGAATAGGCGGAAGAAGTGTGTGAAGATACGGGGGGGGGCGGGCGAACATGGGTCGTCTCCGCTGGGATTCTGCGGTTCGGAAGTCATCACCTATGTCGATTATGCGCAGACCGCGGAGGGGCTGTCAAGCTAATTTTCAACATTTCCGCGTGAGTCGTGTTCGCGTTTCGCTGGCGCGTTGCGGCTAAACCTTAGTCGTTTAGGATCAAGTTAACCGCGTTGGGGCCGGCCTTGATCGTAACGGTCAGGTCGGTGGTTTTTTCGGACATGTATTTGGCGGGCGTCAGCAATTTGGCGGATTCGGTCGTGCCCATTTTCGGAATCGTTTGGTCGATCACGGTGACTTTGTATTCCCCGACGGACAGGCCTGCTTTGGCGCCGGTCATGGCCTTGAATCGGCCATCGGGGGAGATTGATGATACCGCGACGGGTCCATCGTTGGTGGGATGGAAGGCGACGACGCCGCTCGCCAACGGTTTGCCGTTGGTGGTAACGGTCCCGCTCGCGGAGCCCCAGTTGGGGTCGCTGCAGCCGAGAACGGTGAGGAACAGCACCGCGCCGGGTGCGAGAAGCAGATACCGCATATTATGGCACCTTGGATCAGGGGATCTGCACGGGTTCGCCGCCCGCGCGCGTACACATTCGTTGGTAGGTTAACCAATCGACACTCTGGGAGAGCGATCGCACGCTGCCGTCGGCAACGCAAAAGTTGACGGTATTCAGATGTTGGCTGCGAAAGGACATGACCCTTGGCCAGTTGCCTGGAATGGGTGGAATGAAGATCGTGTTGAGGGGCGCGTGGCAGCTGGCGTAGTCGCCGTTGGCATAGTAGGTGGCTCCGTGGCTGCTTTGATCGTGGATGTCTTCACCGACGGCCAAGGTGTTGCTGAGACCGTCTGTTACCTGGGCGAATTTGATCTTCACTTGGTAGCTATTGCGGAAGAACAGTCCGTTATTGAGTATCCCGTTATGCCCGTCCGTCGTTCCCGAGGGACTGGTTGGCCAACCGCCGCCCATGTTGGCAGTGCCGATGACGCCCTTGTAGCTGGTGACGGCAACGAGGGTGCCGGAGAACTGGTATTCGCTTGTGGAGAGGCCGCGTGCGCCGTCGTCGGCGGGGCAGCGGGTGACGCTGATATTGGCTTGCAGCTGAGGCACGCAGTTCATCAGACCCTGGCCGGAGAACATATCGCCGACGAGGGACGGTGCGAAGGCATCGAACAACGGTTGCTGATCGAGGTAGGGTAGGACCTTCAGGATCCACCCGCGACCGGTGCGCGGCGGCGGCCCGCCTTCTCCCCACGGTGAAACACTTTCCGGTATATGTTTAAAATTATCATGGTGTGAATGGATGGCGATGCCGAACTGCTTTAGGTTGTTGATGCACTGCGTCTTGGCAGCGGAATCGCGGACCTTCTGAACGGCAGGAACCAGCAAGGCGATCAGGATGGCGATGATCGCAATGACCACCAGCAGTTCGATGAGCGTGAATGCTTCACGCGATCGAGACCGCCTGTTCGGGATCGGCGCAGATAACATGGACAACTCCCTCGAAAATGGACACCGGGCACCTCACGATTCCCGCCCCGTCGCTTGGGAAGAAGGTTCTATGATCCCCGCGAAATTTGCATCCGGGACACGATCCGTGTAAGCCACGTAAAGAAAAAATAATAAGACTGAGTAACTATATCCAATAAGAATCGGCACTGAAAGCATTTTTCGTCGAAAAAAGTCGGAAACAATTCGGAGGACGCCATGCGCATCGCGATTGGCCAGCTTTGGCAGGAAAGTAACACCTTCAACCCGTTGCCGACGACCTGGGCGGATTTCGAGGCGTTCGGCCATTTCGAAGGCCCCGCGATCATCGATCAATTCAAGGACACCAACGAGCTCGGCGGCTTCATTCAGACGCTGCGAGCGTTTCCCACGCCAGTGGAGATCATCGGTTTGCAGCGCTTCGCCGCCTGGCCAAGCGGACCGATTGATGCGCCGACATTTCGGCTGCTGATCGACCGCATGCTCGGGTCGCTGTCGCAAGCCGGGCGCATCGATGGCGTGCTGCTCGCCTTACACGGCGCGTTGGTGGCGGATGGTGAGCCGGACGTATCGGGCCATCTGCTTGCCAGGGTGCGCGAGTTGGTTGGGCCAAGTGTTCCGATCGTGGCGACACTCGATCTGCATGCGAACATGACGGCTCGGCTCGTGGCTGCCGCAGACGTATTGACGCTGTATCACACGGCTCCGCATATTGACGTGATGAACACGGGCAAGCGGGCGGCGCAGGCACTGCGGCGGATTCTGTTTGAAGGTGCGAAGCCGGTGACTGCCTTTCGCAAGCTGCCGATGGTCGTGCCGGCTGAGCGTGCGAACACGCAGGATCCGAACAGCATTAGCTTCGGTATTCGCAAAACGCTCGAGGGCTGGGAACGCAATCCGTTCGTGCTCAGCGCGGGCATCGCGACCGTGCAACCCTGGCTCGATATTCCGGAGATGGGCACAAGCGTACTCGTGACCTGTGCGGGTCCCGAATGGCGGAATTGGGCGGAGCAAAGCTGTAGCGAGTTGGCCCGCGCGGTTTGGCAGCGCCGCCGTGAGTATTTGCCTGAGATCGTCGATCCCACTTGGGCCGTCGCACAGGCACACGCATGCAGCGATGGCTTGACGGTTATCAGCGACAGCGCCGATGCGACGACATCGGGTTCGACGGGCGACAGCACGGTGCTGCTGCGCGAGATGCTGAAGTACACTTGGCCTCGCCCGGCGATCGTGCCGATCGTCGATCCTGCGGTTGTTGCCGAGGCGGATCGACTGGGTGTCGGCGCGACATTCGCCGCGACGATGGGCGGGACGCGCAATCGCCGCGACTTTCAGCCAATCACGTTGGACGTAACTGTCAATAGTATTTTCGATGCGAAGTTTATCTTATCTGGGCATCTTGGCGATAAGCTACCGATCGACATCGGGCGATCCGCGGTGCTGACTCATGGCAACGTGCACATCGTGGCGACATCGCGTTCGGGGCCGCATTTCGCGCCGCAACTGTTTCAGACGGCCGGTCTGGACCCGTTCACTGCCTCGCTGCTGATCGCGAAGAGTCCGTGCGGGTTCCGAGCCGCCTATGCCGATCAGTCCAAGCAGATCTTCGTCGCGCGGGCGCCGGGTTGTGCACCATCGGATTTCTGGAACTACCCGTTCATTCGCATCCCGCGCCCGCTGTGGCCGTGGGACGAGATGGGCGATTTGTGACGGCGTTGATGCTGTCAGAGCCGCGCACGCAGTAAGCGGCGTTGATGCTGTCAGAGCCGCGCACGCAGTAAGCGGTTTGTATTTGGGGTCATGGTGTGCACGAACCGCTTACTGCGTGCGCGGCTCTGACACTTGTTTTTCTTTTCGCGCCCGCCTTGCCTCTGGGGGGCGAAAGTCGAATCTTATCTTCAGCCCCCAAAAAATTCCCGCCGGTCGATTTTGTCGCTGGAGATAACCATGTTCCGTCGCGCTCTCCCGTTTGCGTTGATACTATTATTCGCAGGTCTTTCGTGGCTGACGCAGCCAACTTCTAGCCCCGCGCAGAAATCAGGCAAGCTGCCGATTCCCGATGCCGCGGCTCAGGACAAGGCGAAGAAACTGATCCTCGACATCTTCGGCGACGACTTCGCCAAGGCGACGACGAACGAAGCCAAGACCCGTTTAGCCGCCACGCTCTTCCAGCAGGGCAAGGAAGTCAAAGACGACCCCGCGACGCGCTATGTCTGCTATCGTGAAGCGCGCGACCTGTCGGCCAAGGGCATCGATGTCGGCTTCGCGCTGGCCGTCGTCGATGAGATTGCCCGCCTTTATGACGTTGACGCAATCGTCGGCAAAGCCGATGTCGTGACGCTTGCCGTCGAGTCGGTGAAAGAGAAGGAGGAAGGCGTCGCCCTCGTGGACGCCATCCGCCCGCTGCTTGCGGACGCCATCGATCAGGATCACTACAAGGCCGCTCACCTGCTTGGCGAGGCGATCGTCAACGCCGCCAAGAAGGCACGCAGTCCAAGCCTCGTGCTTGAACTGCAAAAGCAAGTCGAGCAGGTTGCCCTGGCTGAGAAGAGCTTCGCGAAGTTCCGCGCGTTTGAGGATCGCATCAAGAGCAATCCGAACGATGGCGACGCGAATCTGAAACTTGGCCAATACTTCGGCTTCCACAAGAAACGCTGGGAGCGTGCGCTGCCATACTTCGCACTCTCGAATGACAAAGACATCCAGGCAATCGCCGCGAAGGATCTCGACAACCCCAAGGATGCCAAGGATCAACTCGCTGTCGCCGACGCCTGGTGGGACCTCGCCGGACAACGACAGAACCCCGCCAAGCTCGCGATGCAAATTCGCGCGCACCACTGGTACGACCGGGCGCTACCGACGTTGACCGGATTGAACCGCACCAAGGCGATTCGGCGCATCGAGCAAACCCAGGAACAACTCGTCGGCACCCCCACGGCGCCGCAACCCGCCGGGCCTGTCGGCGAAATCCGCAAGTACGAAGGTCACGGCGACGAAGTCAAGTCGGTCGCCTTCGCGGGGGACGGTCGCTATGTCGCATCGTGTGGCCGCGACCAGACCGTGCGCGTGTGGGATCTCTCCGTCAAAGAAAACAAGGAAGCATATCTGATCCGTGGCCACACGAAAGAAGTGTGGTCGGTGGCGTTTCATCCGAACAATCGCTATCTCTTTTCCGCAAGTTGGGACTTAACGGTTCGCATGTGGGATTTCAAAGCGGGCAACGAAGTTCGCCGCTGGGCACACGGGAAAGATGTCAACAGTGTGGTAGTGGCTCGCGATGGGAATACGTTTCTCACCGGTTGCGACGACGAGAAGGTCTACCTGTGGAACGTCAACTCGGGCGACGAGATTCGCCGATTTACGGGGCATTCCAACTACGTCTACGCTGTCGCGTTCTCGCCAGATGGGCGCTATGTCGCATCGGGCGGCGTGGACAAGTCCGTGCGCGTCTTCGAGCTGAATACAGGAAAGCACGTAAAGAGCTTTGAAGGCCACAACGACTCGGTGACCAATGTCGTATTCACGTCGGACAGTCGACAGGTGATATCGGCGGGCGACTCGGTTATCTATGTGTGGGATCTCGCGTCGGGCAAGACGGCGAAACGGCTCGAAGGCCACACGGGCCGGGCGCCGGCGATGGCGATCTCCGCCGACGGTCGACGCCTGCTGACCGGCGGTGACGATCGCACGATCAAACTGTGGGACCTGGCGACGGGTAAGGTGATCCAGAGTTTCATCGGTCACACCGATACCGTCACCAGCGTCGCCTTCAGCAGCGATGGTCGCCGTGCCGTCAGCGGCGGCTATGACCGCACCGTGCGCGTATGGGGGCTGCCGGCGCGCTGATGCCATTCAACACGATGATAAACTCTCGGTTTTGCCGCTTGCGGCTTAGCGCTCGCTCGACGCCGGCGAACGCTAAGCCGCAAGCGGCAAGATTCATCACACCAGGGCTACGGACTATGATTCGTGACATTCTGTCGCTGCTGGTCGCTGCTATCGCCGCTATCGCCGCCAACTCCGCCTTTGCCCAACCTCTGGCGAAGCTTCCCATCGTCGACCCCGTCACCCACAAACTCTACACCGAGATCATCGAACGCGATGGCATCAAGGCGACGTTCGAGATGGTACCCATTCCCGCCGGTGCATTCCTCATCGGCAGCCCCGACGCGGAAAAAGACCGCAAGGAGCACGAAGGCCCGCAACGCCCGGTTCAGGTCAAGGCATTCTGGATGGGCAAGTGTGAGGTTACCTGGGCCGAGTACGATCTTTACTGGGAGAAGAAAGCCAACGAAAAAAAGCCTGCCTCCGAACCTGACAAAAAAGCCGATGCGATCACTAGGCCATCCAAGGCGAATCATCACGACATCGATTGGGGCTACGGGCGAGCCAGGAATCAGCCGGTCATCGCGATCAGCCATCATGCGGCGATGGAGTATTGCCGTTGGCTTTCGCACAAGACCGGTAAGCTCTATCGCCTGCCGACGGAAGCGGAATGGGAATGGGCCTGCCGAGCGGGCACGACGACTTCGTACAGTTTCGGTGACGATCCCGCGAAGATTGGCGAGTACGGCTGGCATGAGAAAAACGCCAACGACATGCCGCACGCGATCGCCAAGAAAAAGCCGAACCCGTGGGGCTTGCACGATATGCATGGCAACGTCGCGGAGTGGTGCATCGACCAGTTCGACGCGAAGTTCTATGGCACTTTCCCACCCGACAAATCATCGCTGCTGCCGGTGAAGCTGCCCATCAACAAGCGGTTCAACTACGTTGTCCGCGGCGGCAGCTGGATTGAGCCGCCGGAGAAGTGCCGATCCGCTCATCGCGATTTCTCCGTTACCGCCTGGCAAAAGCAAGACCCGCAGATTCCGCAAAGCATCTGGTGGAACAACGCCGACTGGGTCGGCTTCCGCGTCGTGCGGGCAGTTGAGGAGTACGAGGTGCTGAAGGATCTCAAATCGAAAGTGACGAAGCAAAGCCCGAATTGACACGATTTCCGCGTGCGGCTTAGCGCTCGGAATGCCCCACGTGAGCGCTAAGCCGCAAGCGGCACTATTCCTGATTCTTCGCCGGCACCCAGAGCACGTCGGCTTGGCCATCGTTGTTGCAAATTCGCGCGAGTACGAACAGCAAATCCGAGAGCCGATTGAGATAGATTACGACGTGCGGATTGATCTTCTCGACATGAGCCAGCGACACGACGTCGCGCTCCGCACGTCGGCAAATCGTCCGGGCGAGATGGCACCACGCCGCGGCTGCTGAACCGCCGGGCAGGACGAAACTGCGCAACGGTTCGAGGCGCTCGTTGAGCGCGTCGATCGCTTTTTCCAATCGCTCCGCCTGCTCGGCCCGCATCCGCAACACGGTTTTGCCATCGACCTCGGGTACGCACAAATCGGCGCCGACATCGAACAGATCGTTCTGGACGCTGCGAATCAATACGATGTGCGCAGAATCACCCAATTGAAGCACGACGATGCCCAGGGTCGCATTGAGTTCGTCGACGGCGCCGTAGGCCGAGACTCGCGGATGATCCTTGGGCACGCGCGTGCCATCGCCCAGGCCCGTATCGCCGGCGTCGCCTGTCTTCGTGTAGATGCGTGAGAGGTAGACCATGAAATTGCACCCAAGCCCATAGGTTCGGAGTATCTCGCCCCATAGGCATCAACTTAAGGAACTAAGGCCAGGCAATCAAATTTGAACCACAGAGGCACAGAGGACACAGGGCAGATACGAAGAATGGGGGGCAGAGAAGGCGGACTAAATCGTTAAGTGCTCCGTTCACTATTCCGCGCATTCCCTCTGTGTCCTCTGTGTTCTCTGTATTCTCTGTGGTTCAATTGTATTTTTCCGAGGCGAGTTTCTTAGGTTGATGCCTATGGGGTTCGGAGTACCTCACCCCTGGGCTTGGCTGATTATACAATATCACGACGTAACTGAACTAGTACCCAGAAAGGGAAGACATGCTACCGATTTCGAAGATGGCCGCCGCCGTGCAACCGTCCGCAACTTTGGCCGCCGGCGCTAAGGCGCGACTACTCAAGAGCGAAGGCAAAACGATATTCGATTTCAGCCTCGGCGAACCCGACTTCAACACGCCCAAGCACATCTGCGACGCCGGCTACAAGGCCATGCTCGACGGTCACACGCACTACACCGCGGCATCGGGCATCGCCGAGTTGCGCGGAGCCATCGCTCGCTGGTATAAGAGAACTTACGGATATGAGTTCTCCCCCGAACAAGTGATCGTGTCGAATGGCGCCAAGCACTCGCTGCACAATGCGCTCGCCTCGACAGTCGGTCCGGGCGATGAGGTCATCATCCCGACGCCGTACTGGGTCAGCTACAGCGATCTAGTGCAGATGACCGGCGCGTCGTATGCGCTCGTATCGACGACGGAGAAGAACGGCTTCAAGATGACACCGGCCCAACTCAAGGCCGCCATCACGCCGCGCTCGAAACTGGTGATGCTCAACTCGCCGAGCAACCCGACCGGCATCGTCTACACCCGTGCCGAACTCGAAGCCCTCGCCGATGTCGTACTCGAATCGAATATCGGCGTCATCAGCGATGAGATTTACGAACAGCTTGTATTCGGCAACGCCAAGGCGACCTGCTTCGCGATGCTCAGGCCTAAACTCGCCGAGCGCACTATCACGATCTCCGGCGTATCCAAGAGCTACGCCATGACCGGTTGGCGCATGGGTTGGGCGATCGCGCCGCTGCACGTCACCAAGGCGATGGGCAACGTGCAAAGCCAGGAAACGAGCAACCCGTGCAGCATAAGCCAGTACGCCACGATTGCTGCGCTGGACGGCGATCAGACGTGCGTTGAGACGATGCGCGTCGAATTCGAAAAACGCCGCGATCTCGTCTGCCGTCGGCTCAACAAACTACCCGGTATCCGCTGCCCGATCCCCGATGGTGCGTTCTATGCGTTCTTCAACGTCGAAGCACATTTCGGCAAGACGCTCAAGGGCAAGCCGATCAAGGACAGTTTGACTTTCTGCTCGGCGGCGCTGGAAACGGTCCACGTAAATCTGGTGCAAGGGTCGGCCTTCGGAGCCGAAGGATATGTGCGTCTATCGTTCGC
Source organism: Gemmataceae bacterium (assembly GCA_009697105.1). Classification (GTDB taxonomy): domain Bacteria; phylum Planctomycetota; class Planctomycetia; order Gemmatales; family Gemmataceae; genus SIAQ01. The sequence goes on from SIAQ01000146.1 coordinate 9,794, forward strand.
GACAAGCGTCGATCAGATCAACAAAGGCATCGACCGCCTCGCGGAATTGGTGAGCTAGCCGTTTTGTGTTGTTGTAACACATTTTTCTGGATTGTCGTTTCGCCGTGTTTAGCCGCGACGCGTAGCGGAGCGCGTGGGCCGCATCCCGCGCTACACGTCGCGGCTGAACACGGCCGAGACCCGGAGCATGTCATGATGCGAATGCCATTGCCGGTTTTACTGGTCGCCCTGTTGTTTATCGTTCCGTCAGCGACGGCGGGAGAAAAGCCGACGGTCATCGATATTTGGCCAGGCAAGGCCCCGGATGAACCGGGCACGATTGGACCCGAGAAAGTCCTGATGTCGCTGAAGAACACGCCCAAGCAGGTCGAGATCACCGAGCCGACTCGGCTCATCTCGAACGTCACCAGGCCGACGCTGACGATTTATCGCCCCGCCAAAGACAAAGACACAGGCACAGCCATGCTGATCTGTCCCGGCGGCGGGTACTGGAACCTGTTCTGGGAAATCGAAGGCGAAGAAGTCGCCGTCTGGTTGAACAAGCTGGGCATCACAGGCATCATCGTCAAATATCGGGTGCCGCGCCGCCCGGACGAAATCAAAGGCGAACCCGCCCGGCGCCCGCTTCAAGACGCTCAGCGAGCCGTTAGTTTGGTGCGCAGCAAGGCGAAGGAGTTAGGCATCGATCCGACCAAGATCGGCATGATCGGCTTCTCCGCGGGCGGGCATTTGGCGATCGCGACGGCGACCAGCTTCGAGAAGCGAGCCTACGACGCGATCGACGATATTGACAAAGTCAGCAGCCGACCGGACTTCGCCATCCTCGCCTATTCGGGCTATTTGAAGGCCAAGGACAAGGATGAACTCGCGCCGGGTTTGCGTATTCCCGAAAAGACGCCGCCGATCTTTCTGGTGCACGGTGGCGAGGACATCATCAGTTCGCCGTTACATAGTGTCGTGATGTACCAGGCGTTGAAGAAGGCCGGCATCCCCGCCGAACTGCACGTGTACGCAAACACCGCTCACGACTTCGCCGTCCGCCCGAGCGATCGGCCGTATGGTGCGTGGATGAGGTCGTGCGAACAATGGATGCGTAATCAGGGCGTGCTGACTGCGCCCATTAGGCCGTAACTCGTTATGTTCAGCGTAGCGGTGCGGAGCCTTAAGAGCGAAACCAGCAATTGGGCGGCGAGGTGATCTGGTGAAACGCCTCCATCAAACGGTGTTAATCGCATCCACGGTTGTGGCGTCCTGGCTCGGGATGCAAGCCGTGCATGAAGCCGGTCACGTTCTTGGAGCTTGGCTGACGGGCGGCGAAATCAAGCACGTCGTGCTGCATCCGTTAACGATATCACGCACCGATCTCGCGTTGAACCCCCATCCATTGCTCGTCGTCTGGGCGGGCCCGACGTGCGGTATCGTGTTGCCTCTCGTGCTCTGGGGCATTCTGGCGGTGCTGCATATGCCTGGTGCGTTTGTCTTTCGTTTCTTCGCGGGATTCTGCTTGATCGCCAACGGAGCCTACATTGCTGTCGGCTCATTTGACCATGTCGGCGATTGCGGCGAAATGCTTCGTCATGGCTCCCCAATCTGGCAGCTTTGGTTGTTCGGCGCACAAACAATTCCCGCAGGATTTTGCCTCTGGCATCGCCAAGGAACACATTTCGGTCTCGGATCAGCGAATGGCGAAGTCAACATTCGTGTGGCGTATGTTACCATGCTTGCGGCTTTAATGTTGGTTGCGCTGGGGTTCGCGATCGGCGGCGATTAGGGCGGAATCTAGGTGCCGAAATGCCGCGCTCGCCAAAAGCGAGCGGCTAAACAAGCATCACTGCTTCAGCCAATGCGTAACGATGGTGGCGAAATACGTGCCGCTGATGCTCGAGGGTTGGCCAGGGGCGATGCCGTAGCCGCCGTCTTCGTTGCGACACTTGGCGATGAAGGAGCGCACGCCTTCGACGTAGGCGGGTTTGGCCTTGAGCATGACGTAGCAGCGCATGACGCGATAGGTGGTTTCGAGGTCGGAGGCGATTTCGTCGTCGTCCTTGCCATAGCCCCCGTTTTGGCGTTGGCCGTGGTTGAGCGTTTTGATGATTCCAGCGACGTCGTCGAGCTTGCCGCCGAGACGCAGGAGCGTGACGCTCGCCCCGCCAGTCGCGCGGGCTTGGCCTGGGCCTTTGCCGAACGTGCCGTCGGCGTTTTGGATTTTCTTCACCGCCGTCAGCCAGTCAGCGTTTTTGGGCGACAAGGCTTTCAAGCGTTCCAGCCCGGCAGCGGCGATGCGGATGTCCTCGAAGGTCTTTGCGTTGTCGCTCAAATAGCGGATTGCGGGCTTGGCGTACTTTTCCGTTGGCAGGCCCAACTCGGTCACCGCCATAATCCCGACTGCCGTCGTGAAGATGTCGGCCTTGCCGGCGGGCGTATCTGTGAACGCGCCGGCTTTTGCGTCCCAACAGCTTTCGACGAACTTGATGCACGCCTGTTTGTCGGGAATCTCGCTGCCGAGGTAGTGCAACGCCCGTATCGATGTCGAGGTGGCTCGCAGCGTCGGCACGAGCGGCACGGTCGGCGGCGGTGCCATCGACGTGAAGCCGCCGGTCGAAGTTTGCAGCTTGCGCACATACGTGATCGTCCGTTTCACTGCGTCGTCGCCGGCGTGAACTGGAATGGCGTTGAAAAGAATCACAAGGGCGACTAGCGAATAACGTGGCATCGGTTGACTCCCAAGTTTGCGAATCCGGGCGAGGAGATGTAGGCTTGTTATATTCGGCGAGCCTAGCTCCGTAAGGAGCAAGTTGATACGTGAAACTATCGGACGATTCAACTTGCTCCTTACGGAGCTAGGCTCGCCGACCACTTCAACTCCGCTTCGCTCGCGCGCAGATACAACGGCTCGATCGCAAAGTGATCGTCGCGCTCGCCACGTGTGAATCGATCCCAACCGATAGCTAACAACCCCGCCGGCGTCGCATACCAATACTCCCCGGGCAATATGTGCACGCCAACGATGCGCGACGACAGCGTCTCCAACGCCGGCCCCGCCACCGCACGATTGCGATCGCGCGTCTCGGCTAGCCAATCGTCGAACTTCACGATACGCAACGGCGTCGCATTCGAGCCGAAACGCTGCACGTAAACCCTGTCCTGCTGTGCATCGGCGAGCACGTCGAGGTCGGCGAACTCCGCCGGCACTTGCGCGCGAATGGCCGCGAACGTGTCGATGGCGAGCAGCGCACAGCCCGTGGCATAGGCGAGCGTTTTGGCCGACATGATCCCGACACGCAATCCCGTGTAGCTGCCCGGCCCTCGACTCACGAACACCCCGGCAAGGTCGCGAGCCTTGATGCCTTGCGCGCCGAGCAGCGCGTGCACCGCTGGGACGAGGTCACGCGCATGTCGGCGCGATTCGTCGAGCGAGCGCTCGCCGACGATTGTGTCGCCGAGCGCCAGCGCGATCTGCCCGATGCGGTGTGACGTTTCGAGGAGAAGAAGGTATGGCGTCATATGAGATTCATATTGCCCGCCATTTATGGCGGGAAAACCGCAAAACCCGACATTAATGGCGGGCTATATACTATAATGCTCCCTTATGAGCATCTCATGGATCATCTACACCGATGGCGGATCGCGCGGCAATCCCGGGCCGGCGGCTTACGCTTATGTTATCAAACGGCCCGGCGAATCCGACATCGAGAAAAAATGCTACCTCGGTTCCACGACCAACAACATTGCCGAGTACACAGGCCTCGTCAAAGCGTTGGAGCACGCGCTCGAACTTGGCGCGAAAGCCGTCATCGTCAACAGCGATAGCGAACTGATGGTTAAGCAGATGTCCGGCGTGTATCGCGTCAAGAGTCCGGGGTTGCAGGAACTCTACAAACAAGCAGTTGTGCTGCGTAAGAAGTTCAACGCCGTCACGATCAAGCATGTCTATCGCGAACAGAACACGCAAGCCGACGCGCTGTGCAATGAGGCGCTCGACTATCCGTGCGATGCGGGCCCGCGCATTGGCAGCGTGAAGCAAGAAGTGCCACCGAAGGCTGTGCCGGTTGAAATCGATGCCGCGCTATTGACGCTGACGATGCGAGCGCTGGCGCTGTTGAAACGCAGCGCGGCAGCCTGGGCGGAGTCAGGCGATGCTAATGACCCGCCGCCGGCGCAGGTGCTCGGTGAGTTGGTCGAGATCATGGAGGCGGGGGAGGAGTAGAACTCGCTCAAATTTGGGTTGAGTGCTGAATTTCGGTTAGCTAGAAATGCAATGAAGAATGAAGAACGAGGAATTAAGAATCAAGAATTAAACACGGGCGATGTCGCACCGCAATAGAAATGTCCCCATTTTCGTTGCATTAGAAATGTCCGCATACATTTCTCTATGCTTTCTTCTTGAACCCTTTTCGCCAGGGGTGATTCGTGGCTGGGCGCCATGGGATTTTTTGGGTAGTCTCGCCCTTGCC
>SIAQ01000018.1 GCA_009697105.1 Gemmataceae bacterium
CGCCAAGAAGACGACAAGGAAACGTGAATCAGACCGTGAAGGAAACAGTTTGAGAAAGGCTTCGCCAAGGAGACCATTGAAGGAAACAGCAAGCGCTTGGCCCTCTCCAAACGCTCGCAACTGGCTCTCTTTTCTTGCTCGGTATCAAAGATTCTCTTCGTCGTTTCCTTTGCAATCGCCATCATTTCAAGTCAACGAAAAACGACATCACCTTTCCCGACTCGGTAATCCCAAAATTCGTTTGCGTCGTGGGCTGCTTGCGCGATATACTTATCCATAGATAATCCCACCCGAAATCGCCTCTTTTCGTAGGGCACGCCATGCAACGTCGGCTGTTCTCGATCCTAATCGTTTGCTTCGTTATTGTCACGATCTCGCCGGTGCATGCTCAGACGGGCAAGGTGCAGTACGCGCGGGACATATTGCCGATTCTCTCGACACATTGCTTCACCTGCCACGGGCCGGACGCCAAGCTACAAAAGGCGGGGCTGCGGCTCGATGTGGCGGAGACGGCGTTCAAAACGCTGAAGAGCGGCAATCGAGCCGTCGTGCCGGGCAAGGTGAAGGAAAGCGAACTGCTTGCGCGTGTCCACTCGACCGAAGATTCAGAACGCATGCCGCCGGCGAGCACGAAGAAATCGCTGACCGTCACCGAGAAGCAGTTGCTCAAACGCTGGATCGAAGAAGGCGCCGAGTATCAACGGCATTGGGCGTTCGTCAAACCGATCAGGTTCAGCGTTCCCGCCGTGAAAAGCAAGGAATGGAATCGCGGGCCAATCGACGCCTTTTTGCTCGATCGGCTGCAGAAGGAAGGCCTGAAGCCATCGGCTGAAGCGGACCGATTCACGCTCGCGCGGCGGTTGGCCATCGATCTGACGGGCCTACCCCCGACAATTGAAATGGTGGATCGATTCAGCAACGACAAACGGGATGACGCCTACGAACGCTATGTGGACGACCTGATGAAGCTGCCGGCATTCGGCGAGCGCTGGGCTCAGGTTTGGCTCGATCTCGCACGCTATGCGGACTCAAATGGTTACGCCACCGACAGCGCGCGGACGATCTGGAAATATCGTGACTGGACGATCGGGGCTTTCAATCGCAACCTGCCGTATGACCGCTTTACCATCGAGCAAATGGCTGGCGATATGTTGCCCGGCGCGACGCAGGATCAGATTCTGGCGACGGCGTTTCATCGCAACACGCTGACCAATGACGAAGGCGGCACGAGCGACGAAGAGTTTCGTGTCGCCGCCGTGGTTGACCGCGTCAATACGACGATGCAGGTCTGGATGGGCATCACGATGGCGTGCGCTCAGTGCCATGACCATAAATACGATCCGATCAGTCAGGAAGAGTATTTCCGCATGTTCGCGATCCTCAATCAATCCGAGGATTCCGACAAAAGCGACAACAGCCCTACCACGCTCATCATCACGGCGGAGGATCAGGCGAAAAAGACGGTCCTCGGAGGCGTGATCGCCAAACTCGAGGGCCAATTGCTCACCGCCGATGCGAAACTCGACGAGTCGCAAGCGACCTGGGAGAAAGACAAGGCCGCGACCGACAAGGCGCCGCCGGCGATCAAAAAGATCCTCGCGCTCGATCCCAAGAAACGCAATCCGGCTCAGAAGGTGGAGGTTACGAAGCACTACCGCTCGACGTTGCCGGAATTCAAGCCCGTGGCGTCGCAGCTGGCGTCATCGAAGAAGGAATACGACGCCGTCAAAGGCGTGGCGACGCCGATCATGAAAGAGTTGGCGGTGGGCAAGCAACGGGTGACGAAGATTCATGTGCGTGGCAATTTCCTCGACCAGAGCAAAGTGGTCCCCGCCGGCGTGCCGACACTCTTTCACGCTCTGCCGAAGGACCAGACGCCAAATCGCCTGGCATTGGCCAATTGGCTAGTCTCGCCTGACAATCCGCTGACGGCGCGCGTGGCCGTCAATCGTTTCTGGGACCAAATCTTTGGTCTGGGTTTGGTGGAATCGCCGGACGATTTCGGCATCCGAGGCAAGGTGTCGACGCATCCCGAGTTGCTCGATTGGCTGTCGGTTGAGTTTTCCACGACGATGAAATGGGACGTGCAACAATTGTTGAAAGCGATCGTGACATCATCGGCATATCGTCAATCGTCGATGGTCACGCCGGCGCTGATGGAACGCGATCCCGACAACCGCTACTTGGCCCGTGGGCCACGCTATCGCTCGTCGGCGGAAACGATCCGCGATCAATCGCTCTACACCGCCGGCCTGCTTAGCCCCAAGATGTACGGCGCACCGGTTCGTCCGCCGCGTCCAAAACTCGGCCTGACTTCAGCGTTCGGCGGCAGCACGGATTGGGAAACCAGCAGCGGCGACGACAAGTTCCGCCGCGCTCTCTACACGCAGTGGCGCCGCACGACACCGTACCCTTCCATGACAACGTTCGACGCGCCGGCCCGCACGGTTTGCACGATCAGTCGGCCACGCACGAATACGCCGCTGCAAGCACTCGTCACGCTGAACGACCCGGTCTACGTCGAGGCGGCCCAGGCGCTCGGCCGCCGCATGGTCAAGGACGGCGGCGCGACGCTTGAAGCGAAGCTCACGTTCGGATTCCGACTGTGCCTCTCGCGCCCGCCGCGCGACATGGAACTCAAGCGATTGACCGAGTTGTTCACCAAGGCCCAGGAGCAGTATGGCAAGAACCCAAAGCTCGCGCAACAGATGGCCACCGACCCGATCGGCCCGTTACCGGCCGGCATGCAGGCAATCGACATGGCCGCCTGGACGGTCGTTGGGAATGTGTTGTTGAATTTGGATGAAACGCTGGCGAAGCGGTGATGCCGTAAATTGCACGAAGCAAATTCGACGGAACATGTAACGTCACAAACACGAACGATTCATTTGAAATAAATTGAGGGGAACATGAATATCGACATCACCCGTCGCCATTTCCTACAGGGCTGCCAGGTTGGCCTCGGCGGTATCGCTCTGGCGTCGATCATGAACGGCAGCACATCCGCGCAGCAAGCCGACCCGATGCGACCGCGACAGCCGCACTTCCCGGCAAAGGCGAAGAACGTCATCTATTTGCACATGGCCGGGTCGCCGCCGCATCTCGACTTGTTCGACTACAAACCCGAACTCGTGCGGCGAAACGGCGAGCCATGCCCGGAATCGTTCCTGCGTGGCCGGCGATTCGCGTTCACATCGGGAACGCCGCGATTGCTGGGCTCGCCGCAACGGTTCGCACGCCACGGTCAATCGGGCGCGTGGATTTCTGAAGCCGTCACGCATCTGCCGACGGTTGCCGACGAACTCTGCTTCATCAAGTCGATGCACACCGAGCAATTCAACCACGCGCCGGCCGAGTTGCTGCTGTTCACCGGGTCGCCGCAGTTTGGGCGTCCGGGCATGGGTTCGTGGGTGACGTATGGCCTAGGTTCGGAAAGCGCCGACCTGCCGGGCTACATCGCGCTGGTGTCGAGCGGCACGTTCCCGAGCGCGGGCAACAGCTGCTGGAACAATGGCTTTCTGCCGTCGATCTACCAAGGCGTGCAATGCCGAAGCCAGGGTGACCCGGTACTCTATGTGTCCAACCCCAACGGCATGGATGCGAGCATGCGCCGCCTGAGCCTCGATGCGTTGCGTGATCTCAACGAGATTCAGGCGGGCGAGTTGGGCAATCCTGAGACACGCACGCGCATCGCCCAATACGAGATGGCGTTTCGCATGCAGACCGCCGTGCCCGAAGTGATGGATATCACCCGCGAATCGCAGAACACGATCAATATGTACGGCGCCCAACCTGGCGCTTCCAGCTTCGCCAACAATTGCTTGCTGGCTCGGCGTTTGGTCGAACGCGGTGTGCGGTTTGTGCAACTCCACGACTGGGGCTGGGATTTCCACGGCACCGGCAGCGGGCGCGACATCAAGTTCGGCCTGCCGATGAAGTGCCGAACGATGGACAAAGCCGTCACGGCGCTGATTCGCGACTTAAAGAACCGTGGCATGTTGGATGAAACGATCGTAATCTGGTCGGGCGAGTTCGGTCGCTCGCCGTTCCGCGAGGGTCGTACGGCGGGCGGGGCCAACCTGGGCCGCGATCATCATCCGTTCTCGTTCACGATTTTCGCCGCCGGCGGTGGGTTCAAGCCTGGCATTACCTATGGCGCCTCCGACGAACTCGGCTTCGACGTCGGCGAGAACCCGGTGCATCCGCACGACCTCCAGGCGACGATTCTCCACCTGCTCGGCATGGACCATACTCGGCTGACCCACCGCTACCAAGGCCGCGATTACCGCTTGACCGACGTGCATGGCAACGTAGTGCGTGATGTCTTGGCGTAACCGATCGTTCCGACGTGTTTACGTGTAGCGCTCGCGCGATGCTTTGCCAGCGAGGTATCCAGCGAGCGCTAAACGTAATCACCGAATAAACCCCACTCATCCGCCGCTCAATAACATATCCGCATACGAGTCACCCTCTTCACACTTTCGGAGCCTGCATCCATGAAGCGATTGTTGCCTCTCCTCGCCATTCTTTTCTGCCCGTTGTTCGCGTCTGCCCAGACACCGGAGAAATACCGCGTCTACCTCGGGACCGGCAAGAACATCTATCACACCGATCTCGACCTCAAAGACGGCACGATGACCAAGGCGTCGCTCGCCGCCGAGGTGGCGAACCCGTCGTTCATCGCAATCCACCCGAACAACAAGTTTGTCTACTCCGTCAGCGAAGTAAACAAGGGCAGCATCGTCGCCTTTGCGGTTGACGCCAAGACGGGCAACCTCACCCAGCTCAATTCGCAATCGGCGGGCGGCAGCGGGCCGTGCCATCTCGTCGTTGATCCCACCGGCAAGGCCGTGCTGGCCGCGAACTACGGCAGCGGCAGCTGCACGTCGATTCCGATTAACGCCGACGGGTCGCTCGGCACGCCGGCCTCGGTCCATCAGCACAAGGGCAAGAGCATCAACCCAGGGAACCAGCAAGGCCCGCACGCTCACTCCATCAATCTCGATAAGGCCAACAAGTTCGCCTTCTGCGCCGACCTCGGCATCGACAAAGTGGTCGTCTACCGCTTCGACGCCGAGAAAGCGACGCTCACGCCGAACGACCCACCGGCGTTCACCACTCCCGCCGGTTCGGGGCCACGCCACTTCGCGTTTCATCCCGATGGCAAGTCAGCCTACATCAACGGCGAAATCAACATGACGCTCATCGTCTGCGACTACGATGGGGCCAAGGGCGTGCTGACCCAGAAACAGGTCCTCTCGACGCTGCCCAAGGATGAAACACGCAAGAAAGGCAGCACCGCCGAGGTCGTCGTGCATCCGTCGGGCAAGTTCGTCTACGTCTCCAACCGCGATCCGTACAACACGATCGCGGTCTTCGCTATCGACGCGAAGACGGGTGCTGTCAGCGCCGTCGGCCACGAGGCGCGCGGCATCAAGACGCCACGCAATTTCGCCATCGAGCCGACGGGCCAATATATGCTCGTCGGGAATCAGGGTGGCAAGAGCGTGATCTCGTTCCGCATCGATCAGGCAACCGGCCTGCTCACTCCGACGGGGTCAAGTGTCGAAGTCGGCAGCCCGGTTTGCGTGCGGTTTATGTCGATTGCGAAATAATGCATTTGTTTAGCCGCTCGCCAAAGCCGAGCGGCTAAACGTGGTCGTACCATTCATTTTTCACTTCTCAGCCACTTGCCTCGAAAAAATATGCTATTGATTGCCTGAGGGTTCATGCCGCCTGTTTTTTATTGAGCATGAGCCGGAAAGCACCAGCCGAGGCGAGGCGAATAACGACAGACCGTTTTACGGAGCAGAGAACGGTGGCGTGCCATCGCGCACGTTCCCGCCGCCGGACGATCCTGTCCCCCGCCTTGGCTGCTTTCCGAGTGCCCGCTGCAAATCTAAGGCGACCGCCATGAAGATGTTTAATACCTCTCCGGTTGCCCTCGTAGCTCTGGCTGTGACCGTATTGTTATTGGGAATTGCCGGGCCTGCGAATGCGGGAAGCGCCACGCTGGATGCGTCGTCGCCGATTCTAGTCGCGTACGATTACTTTCAAATCATCGGCAACCGCCCGCGCATGATTCAGTTTTCGCTGGTGGCCGTCGCCCTCGGTTGTTCGCTGCTTTGGTGGCGACGATAGTATCTGGCCGCCGAATTGCTGTGCCGACGGCGGAGAACTTTCGTGGCCACAAGCTATACTTCACGCGGTTTGAATTGTCGCATCGGTGGCACGGACATTCCTGTCTGTATAAACCCCAAGCACAGACAGGAATGTCTATGCCACCGTTTGATAAATCGGACAAGTCTAGCCGTTCAAGGTATAGCGGCTTGTGGCCACGATCGGTTGCGGTTGAAGCCTACGTTACCTCGCCCTAACGATTACCCTCTACCGCCCCTCCTAGGACCGCACGAATGATCGCATCCCCGAAAGGCATGGCAAGTATGGAATGGGAAGGCTCAACCGTATCCGAAGCGCCGGCCGCACCGGACAGTCTCAAACAGTCCGGCCTGAGCCTGAACTTTCTGAACGAATTGTTGCTTCGCACGCTTTACGTGCACGGGACGATGCTGGGCCTGGATATGGCTCGCTCGCTTTGCCTGCCGTTCAAAGTCATCGAGGAATCGCTGAAATTTCTCAAGGATGAAAAGTGCATCGAAGTCCAGGGCGGCGATCTCATTGGCCGTGTCAGCTATCGCTTCACGCTCACCGACCTTGGCCGACGGCGGGCACAGGAATCGATGAAGCAGTGCGGCTACGTTGGCCCCGCGCCTGTACCTTTGGACGATTACGTCGAACAGACCTACCGCCAAGCGGTCACGGGCATAAGCTGCAGCCCGGAACCGTTGCGAGCGGCGTTTTCCCACCTCGTTCTCCGCGAAGAGATGTTTAACGCGATCGGTCCCGCCATCGTGTCCGGACGCAGCGTGTTCATTTACGGCCCGTCGGGTAACGGCAAGACATCAATCGCCCGCGCCATCGGCGAGTTCATGAACAACGCTGGCGGGGAGGTCTACGTTCCCTACGCATTCCTGGCGGAAAACAGCATCATCACCGTCTACGATAGCTCGTTGCATCAACGCGCCGGCGAAGGAGAAGCCGACCGCATGGAGGACAACGAAGCCACCATCCGCCGGCTGATGAACTCTGGAACCGTTGACGCACGCTGGGTGAAAATCAAACGCCCCGTCGTCGTCACCGGCGGCGAACTCAACCTCGACATGCTCGATCTGCGTTACAACGCCGACGCGAATTTCTACCAAGCCCCGATCCAGGTCAAAGCCAACGGCGGAGTCTTCCTGATCGACGACTTCGGGCGCCAACTGTGCAGCCCCAAGGAATTGCTCAATCGCTGGATTTTACCGCTTGAAGATCGCCATGACTTTCTAACCGTCGCCTCGGGCAAGAAATTTGAAGTGCCGTTTGAGCAGTTGATTATCTTCTCCACCAACCTCGACCCAAAGGACCTCGTCGACGACGCCTTCCTCCGCCGCATTCGACACAAGGTCGGCATCAACGCGCCGCAGCGCGACATTTATGAGAAGATTTTCAACTCAATGGTGAAGCGACTCGGGATGAGCCCTTGCCCAGAAGCCGTGGATTATCTCTACGAGCGCTACTACAGCAAGGGACGCAACGCCCGCGCCAGCGATTGTCGAGATTTGCTGGAGATTGTGCAGGCGATATGCCGATTCCGTAGACAACCAGTCCAACTGTCTCGTGAATTAATCGCCGAAGCATCAGCTAGTTTCATTTGCGAGTTTTAGTTTCTTGAATATAGCCCGCCATTGATTAGCGGGAACACACAGAACCCGCCATAAATAGCGGGCTATATATGCTCATTTCTCGAACGGATTCGAGGTCGGTCATGCGAAATCGTTTTTGCGTAGGTTCTTTTTTCGTGGCATCTGCTCTATTTGGCGCCGGTTGCGAAATGTTGCAACCGAACAAAGCCATTACGAACAGCCCGGGCACGCCAAACTCCAACGTTGCGAAAATCGAGGAGACGCCGAAAGCGAAGCCCGCCGACGGCCCGAAGCGTAATGCCTTGCCTCAAACCGAAATCGCGGTCGGCCGGCTCAAGGAAGAGGAAGCCGAGTCCGACGCTGTCAAAAAGAACCCAGAGCTTCAGGCCCGTTATCGCGAAGAAGCACGCCGGGCCTATTTTCAGGCTTTGAAGATCGACCCCAACAATCTCGACGCGATGCGGCAAATCGGTAAGCTCTATGCGAAGCTGGGTGATTGCGATCGCGCCCAAGATACGTTCAAGAAAGCGATGGTCAAGTATCCCAAAGACGCCGGACTATGGTACGACCTCGGGACCTGCCATCAGCGTCGCCGGGATTTCGCCGAGAGCGTTCGTTGTTTCTCCAAGGCGCTCGAACTCGATCCCGAAAACCGCGACTATATGAAGCACCTCGGTATCACCCTCGCCTGGACGGGCCGGATCAACGACGGCTTGAGCCTGCTCACACGTGCCTACGGGTCGGCTTCGCTGGCGAATTATTACATCGCATGCATCTACGACCAACGCGAACAACCCGAACAGGCGAAGCTCTACCTGCGTGCGTCCCTGCGTGAGAATCCGAATCTCGACAAGGCTCAAATTTTGCTCGATCATCTCGAACGTGGCAATGCCCCGCCTATCCAGCGTGTGAGCTTGAACAGCCCGGTGTTCAACTAAAATTGAATCGAACCGATAATCTCGGTATCGTAATTTCCGCTTGCGGCTTAATAACGCTCGGAGGACCCCGGGCGAGCGCCAAGTTATTTGACGGCAGGCTTGCCACGCAACCGCTCGACGAAATCGCGCAGGTCGTCCGGCATCGGCATCTCCCAGTGCATGACCTCTTCGGTAATCGGATGGACGAAGCCCAATTCACACGCATGCAGTGCTAAACGCGGTGCCCCGCTGACATCGGCCATTGGTTTGCCTTCATGCGGGCGATTGTAGACGCGCTCGCCGCACACGGGATGGCCAAGCTCCGAAAGATGGATGCGAATTTGATGCGTTCGGCCCGTCTCCAATCGGCAAGACATCAGCGTGTAGCCCGCCAATTCTTCTTCCACGGTGACGTGTGTGACGGCCTCCTTACCGGTGTTCTTGAACGTCGTGCTGCCACGTCGGCCATCACCGCGATCACGCACCAGCACGCTGCGAATCGTTTGGCCCATCAGCTTTCCTTGCACGACCGCAAGATATCTGCGAATGACAGTGTGCCGGCGGAACTGCATGCCCAACCCGCGCTCCGCATCCACGGTGCGGGCGAAAACTACGAGGCCGCTCGTTTCCTTGTCGAGCCGTTGCACGATTCGGAAACGTGGGCGATGGTCGTGTTTCTTTTGCGGCAGCTGCATACCGATTTGGCGCAGGACGAGATCGTCGAGCGTGAGTACGAGCATGCGTCGCTCTTCCAGCCAATCGCGTTCGGCGGGGTGGCGCACGGTGCTGATGCCCGACGGTTTCTCGACGACAATGACGTGCTCGTCGATGTAACGGATTGGAATCGAATCGATAAGAACGGGCGTCTTGACGGCGTTGGCGAGCAGTTCCACCGTATCGCCCGGTTTGAGTCGGCGCGCTTCGTCCAGCCAAACCTCGCCGTTGATCTTGACGCGCCGGCTCGCAATGAGCTTGCGCACCTGCGACCAGGTTTGGCCGGGAAACCACACGCGCAGCCACGCTGAAAAGGTCTTGTCGCCGGCAACGGCAGGAACAGTAAAACTTTGATTGGCAGTTTTGCTCATTGCGTCTATTGTCGCGAACCAAGTACCTCAGGGCAACGTATTATCCCTCGCGGATTTTATTTGTTTCAGAGCCACGCACGCAGTAAGTGGTTTGATTTCATTTTCGCGCTACGCTCCGACCACCTACTTCGTGCGTGGTTCTGACACCGTACGCTCACGCAAAAACGCAATCACGCGGTCGAATGCCTCGGCGTTGCGCGGGTCGGCAAGGCCTTTACCGTCGAACCCGTGCGGGCCGTCTTTGATCGTAATTACTTCATTTGGAATGCCATGCTTCTTTAACTCCGCGGCCATGTCAACCGATTGACGGTACGGCACATCGGTGTCGGCGGTGCCGTGCAGAAACAACGTCGGCGGGTACGACTTCGTCACGTTGCGAATCGGACAGAAACGGTCAAACGCACGCGGCTCCTTGTCTGGGTCATGCCCGACGACTTCCTTCGGCCACAACCCGTTCTGACGACAGTAGAGATAAAACTTGCCGCGAGCGGGATCCTTACCCGCGGCGATCTCGACTTTGCCGATGGCTTTGTAGGCGTCGTCCTTCGGAACGAGCGGACGAGTGCGGTAGAACACGTCAGGCTTGGCGTACCATTCGTTGGTGATGTCGCCATAGCCATAGAAAGCGACAAGCGCCTTGGGCCTCGGTTCGACGGCGAAACCGGACATGAGCGTAAGGTAACCGCCGGCGGAATGGCCGACGACGGCGAGGCGGTTCGGGTCGATATTGCAGAGCGTCGGGCCTTTGTCGCGCACCCAGGTGAACGCGTCTTTGAGATCGTCGATGATGCTGGCGAGCTTGGTTTCGGGTGCGAGGCGATAGTCGATGGCGACGACGACGAAGCCGGTATCGAGGTAGCGTTTGCGTTGCTCGGCACGCAGCGCGGCGCGATGACCGGTGATGAGCGCCCCGCCGTGAATCCAGACGATGACCGGGCGGACCTCGTTGCCAGGTAAGCGGTAGACCTCGGCGTGAATCGGCAGCGAGCCGACTTTCTTGTAGGCGTAGGTCGCGGGCAAATCAGCGGCGCCTGCCTCGGCAATCGGAACAGCGACGGTGAGCGCCGCAGATTCGACATTGTCGAGTGCATTGCCTTGGCGTCGCGTCTCGGCAAGGCTGACACGAAGGATGCGGTCGCCCGGCGCCACGTCATGGACCGCCGGGAAACTGCCAACAGGAGGCAACGCCAGGGCGACATTGCCGATGGCCATGCGCTCGCCCGGTTGGATGGTCCGTTCGACCAGGCCGAGCGCGAATGCCGTGTCATTGGTCAAACTCGCCGGCTTGTCATCGACGTGCACGCGCAGCCAGGTGTAGGCATGAAACGAGGGAATCGACTGATCGCGAAGCATGATCGGTTTCTTGGAAATATTCTCAAGTAAGACGGCCACGCCTATCTTGGCCGGTGCCAAGCGAATGACGAGCGATCGGGGTTCCTGTGCTCGCGCTAACGAAGGAGCCACGAGAATCAGAGACACGAAAAAAACGAGACGCATTGGAGTCTCCAAATTTGTAGCGAGCCTAGCCGCGTGAGCAGCCGGTTGAACCGCCCGCAAACCGTTCCCGCATGGAGCACGGCTCGCCGATCTTCGCGCGAAATAAATGCCTCACTCCTCGCGCCGCCGACGTGGCTCTTCCAGATACAGCAGAACGACCGTCAGGTCCGCCGGCGAGATGCCGCTGATTCGGCTCGCCTGACCAAGACTCGCTGGGCGGATGGCGTGCAGTTTCTCCTTGGCTTCCTGGCGAAGTTGCGGGATCGAATGGTAGTCGAATGTGGCTGGGATCGGCTTGCCTTCCATGCGTTGAAAGCGTTCGACCTGTGTTGCCTGGCGATTGATGTAACCCGCGTACTTCGCCTCGAGCGTTACCTGTTCGATGACGTTGGGCGAGAACGTGGTCAACTCGGGCGACCACGCGGCGATCTGCTCCCACGTCGTTTGCGTGCGTTTCAGCCATTTATCGAGTGTATCGCCGTCGTGCTTGGACTCCGTCAATCGCGCGGTCAGTTCGGCGATGCTTTGTTCCTTGCGTTGATAGCGTTGCCAATCAGCATCACTGACGAGTCCGACACGTCGCCCAATTGGCGTCAGTCGGCGGTCGGCATTGTCGTGCCGAAGGAGCAGGCGATATTCCGCGCGTGACGTGAACATGCGGTACGGCTCGTCCACACCCTTGGTGACGAGGTCGTCGATCAGCACGCCAATGTAAGCCTGGCTGCGGTCGAGGATCATCGGCGGCTCGCTTTTGAGCTTCAGAGCCGCGTTGACGCCAGCGATCAACCCTTGGGCGCCGGCTTCTTCGTAGCCCGTCGTGCCGTTGATTTGACCGGCAAAGTATAGGCCTGCGACCGACTTCGTCTCCAACGTCGGCAGCAGCTGCGTAGGCGGGGCGTAATCGTACTCGACTGCATAGCCCCAGCGCATCACCTCGGCGTTTTCCAGGCCCGGTATTTCCCGCAGCATCGCATGTTGCACATCGTTCGGCAAGCTCGTGCTGATGCCGTTGCAGTAATACTCCCACGTATTACGGCCTTCGGGTTCGAGAAATATCTGGTGCCGATCCTTGTCCGCAAACCGCACGACTTTGTCTTCGATCGACGGACAGTAGCGCGGCCCTCGGCTCTGGATTTGGCCCGAGTACATCGGCGACCGCGCGAGGTTGGCGCGGATCACCTCGTGTGCTTTTTCATTCGTGTAGGTGATATGACAAGGTAGTTGGGTTTGTGTGATACGATCGGTGGCGAAGCTAAACGGACGCGGATTGGCGTCGCCTGGCTGTAGCTCGCATTTCGCGAAGTCGATGGTGCGGCCATTCAGCCGACATGGTGTACCCGTCTTGAAGCGTGCGAGCGTGATGCCGCTCGAGCCGAGGCTATCGCTGAGCGACTCGGCGGATTGATCGCCGGCACGCCCACCGCGAGTTTGGGCCTCGCCCATGTGCATGAGCGCTTTCAGAAACGTGCCGGTCGTCAGGATAATGCACGGGGCGCGGTAGAGCGTATCGCCATTGGTTTGGACGCCGACGACCTTGCGGAGTGATGATTGAGGATGGGTGATTGATGATTGGGAATTCAAATCATCGATTACGATCGCGGTCACCATTTCCTGTCGCAGCGTCAGGTTGGGTTGCGATTCGACAACATGCTTCATCGCAAACTGATACGCCTTCTTGTCCGCCTGGGCTCGCGGGGAATGCATCGCGGGGCCTTTGGTGTGGTTGAGCATGCGGAACTGAATGCCGGTGGCGTCGGTGACCTTGCCCATCTCGCCGCCAAGCGCATCGATCTCGCGAACAATCTGCCCCTTGGCGACGCCGCCGATCGCGGGGTTGCAACTCATGGCCCCGACCATGTCCGCGTTCATAGTGAGCAGAATGGTGCGCATGCCCATCCGTGCCGGCGCGAGGGCGGCTTCGATGCCCGCATGCCCGGCGCCGACAACAATCACGTCGTAATCGAAAATGAGATTGGCCATTGAATAATCAGATTCCGCTTATGAGTTTGGCGATTGCAACTTCAGTTGTTCGCGCAAACGAACGATTTCAGCCGCCTGGTCTGCCGCGACCTTGAGAGCGGCTGTTTTTTCGGTGTCCGCGCGTTGGCGTTCGTACTCGGCGATTGCGCGGTTCCGTTCCGCCTTGTGTCTTAGGCGTGTCAAATCCAGATGCGACGTGAACGGCGTGCCATCGGGATGATAGATCGTCAACCCGTTCGCATCGATCTCGAAGCGGATGCCCAACGCGGGACTTACTCCGCCGTTCATGTTCGAGATCTTTTCGAGCCGATCGCCGCGGCGGATCCAGCCTTGAAGATCATTCGTCTCGGGATCGAAGAGATAGTATTCATCGACTCCGTGTTTCTCGAAAAAGATAAACTTCCGCTCCATCTCCGCCGTCGTGTTGTTTGGCGAGAGAATCTCGAACGTCACCTTCGGCGCGATGCCCGCTTCTTCCCATTGCTTGTAGGAACCGCGATAGCCCTTGGGCCGGCCGAACACCGCCATGGTATCGGGTGCGGCGCACGTTTTTTTCTCGCCCTTCATCGGATACCAAAGCAGATCGCCGGCAATGAAAACGTCGGGATCATCAGCGAACTGCGTTTCGAGGTTCTCTTTGATGAGCACAATCCAATGACACTGCAGCGTGTTGTCGGACCTGGGATTCCCATATTCCCATCGCAGTCGGGATATTCGATTGCCGCATCGTCTTGTTGAAGTAGTGTGTTCATGGCACAGATTCCAAGGGTAGTGTCTATTTCACATCGAGCCGAAAATCGACGTCGCCGAGTTCATCTTCGATTCGGCGCAGGCGGAATTTTTTGCCGAACACGGGCGAGACCTGCCATTCGCCGACACGTTTGGCGGGCACGTAGTCGTCATCGCCGTGCATGAGAATCTGGAATTCGATCTCGTCTCCGCGGGCGTCGATCAACCAATACTCGAGAATTCCAGCGAGGTGATAGCGTTTGCGGAGTTTCACTTTGTCCTTGCTGACGGAGCTAGGGCTGACGACCTCGAGTACCCAATCGGGAGTGCCTTCGAGTTCGATGTAGTCATCGCCATCGTTTGACGGAACCATGCGGATACGCCCGGTCTTAAATGCCTCCCAGCTCGCGAACAAAGCATCGGGCTCATTTGAGATGTCGGCGTCCTTGTTGACAAGGCGAGATCGGTCGAAATAGAGCTTTCCCGTTTTTCGTTTCAGCACAAGCGGTATCACCGTGCCGCCGACTGCGGTTTTCACGGAACCGTGGGATTTCAATCGTTCTGGGCTCATGTCGATGAATACCTCCTTCCCGATATACGAAAGCGTCCCGGTTTTCGGAAACGTCGGCGAATGCGTCCAACGTCGAAACTGTACCAGCGTCATTGCCCCCGCGGGCATAAAAAACGCCGTGGAATCGTCGTCGTGGATGTCGTCTAGGGCAAGCGCGATCTCAGCTTGCGGAGCATCGCGGTCGAGTAAGATGGCAGTCATGGAACTCCTCGCAATACGGCTTGTTTCATATCGTTTAGAATAGCAGATCGAATGTGCTGTTACTACGCAATGTTTAATCGGAGTCGCTGCATCATGCCACGCTTGCAAGCTGCCATCGCCGGGTTTCGCGCTATCGACGCCGATGCCGCGCTTAAAGAGCAAGCCGCGAAGAATCTCGCACGCTGGCTGAGCGAACCCGCATTCGCCGCGTACCAACCGCAACTCGAATGGCTGATCGATCAGGGCAAATGGGCCGGCCTCCTGGATCGCTTTTATCAGATCATGCCGTTTGGCACGGGCGGTCGGCGCGGTCTCGTCGGGATCGGCCCGAACCGCATGAACCTGTGGACCATCGGCGCGACGGTCCAGGGGCATGCCGAGTATCTCAAGGAACGTTTTTCGAACGCGCCAAACCTCAGCGTGGCGTTGGCGTATGACGTGCGGCAATTCGAGGACCAGAAGAAGAACTACAACTCCGCGCTGCCGAACCCGGTGATGCATCTCTCGTCGAAGCGGTTCGCTCAGGTGGCCGCCTGTGTTTACGCAGCCAATGGCATCACGGCGTACATCCTGCCAGAGAACAGTCCGCGTTATTTGGCAACGCCGGAGTTGTCGTTTACAATTCGCCATTTCAAGGCCCATGGCGGCCTCAACGTCAGTGCGTCGCACAATCCGCCCGACGACAACGGCGGCAAGTTCTACGACGAGCGTGGCGGCCAACCGATCGCACCGGACGACCAGATCATGGCCGACCTCGTCGAACAAGTGATCACGATCAAGCAGGCGGACTGGGCCGACGCGGTTCGCTCGGGCATGATTCGCTTTCTCGACGACGTTCCGCACAAGGCGTACATCGAATTGTGCCGCAAGCAAAGCCTGATCGCGCCGCCGAGGTTTGACGAGATTCAGATCGTCTTCACACCCTTGCACGGTGTCGGTGGCCTGACGGCGATGGAGGTGCTGACGGCGCAAGGCTTCCGCGTCAGGCCGGTCGAAGAGCAAATGATGCCGGACGGGCAGTTTACCAACGTCACCGACTTGCCGAACCCGGAATATCCGCAATCGATGGACCGCGCCGAGGTGTTCGCGAAAAGCCTCAACGCCGATTTGATCCTCGCCACCGATCCCGATGCCGACCGCTTGGGCGGCATGGCGTCCGATGGCGACGGGAAGTTCCATTTCCTCAACGGCAACCAGATTGCCGCTCTGCTCGCACACTTCAAACTGTCGAAACTCGTCGAGAATGGCACGATGCCGCGCCGCCCTATTGTCGCGAAAAGCCTGGTCACGTCGAGTATGGTGACGCGCATCGCCCGCCACTTCAAGGCCCAGGTCGTTGACAACCTTCTCGTCGGCTTCAAATATATCGCCGAGTTGCTTTGGCAACTCGAACAGCGCGGAATGTATGAGGAAATCGTCGGCACGCCAGAGGACTACATTTTCGGCTGCGAGGAAAGCCATGGCTATCTCGTCACGCCGCACATGCGCGATAAAGATTCCGGCGGCGCGGCGTTGTTGCTGGCGGAGATGGCGCTCGACAAAAAACGGGCAGGCACCAATATCATCGCTTATCTGCGCGCCATCGAAAAACAGTTCGGCTACTTCAACAACGACGTCCGCAACATCGTCATGCCAGGAATCGAAGGCAAGACGCTCATGGGACGGATGCTCAACAATCTGCGAATGGCGCCACCCACGAAGATCGGCGATTTGACGATGACGAAGTTCGAGGACCTACAAGACGAAGCCGGCTGGCTAGGCCCATTCAAAGGCGCGACCGACAAGGCCGCCCGCAACTTCCTGATCTTCACCCTCGGCGAAAACGCCCGCATCAGCCTGCGCCCCAGCGGCACGGAACCCAAAGCCAAAGCCTACGTCGAAGTGTGCTGCACGCCCTGTTCCCCCGGCGAATCCGCCGCGGCCTGGGCGAAACGCTGTGCCGAGGTTGACTCGCTGGCGAAGAAGCTGGCCGATGCGTTTTTCGAATTGTGCAAGGCGAAGTGACTCGAAAAAGAGCCGCGAAGGCAGTAATCGGATGAACCCCGGGCAATGCGTCGTTCCGAATCATTCGTACCCGTCCATTCTTGCTGCGGGGAGCGGGACAATATTTGGCTACTGCGGCACTGGGCCGAGTGGTAATGTAGACGAGCCATGCGCGGCAATCACAGAGAATCCACCCTGAAGCCGACTTTTGCGGATTCGCGTTCGTCGATACGGTGAAATGCGCCATGTCTTCGTTGTCCGCGTGGAGAACGCCATGCTCGAAATCACGAATTCGAAAAGCCTCATGCTGACGCTACTCGCACTCCTTTGCACGTCGGTGTGCGGCTACGGCCAGGAAGCGCGACGGAAACTCGAAGACGCGGCGAGCCGGCTGCCATTTCTCATCGTGGACGCACGCTTGACCTGCGACTCCGAGAAGTACGACAACGAGTACCAGCTGCCGCCGAAGGAGAGGGATTTACACCGGCGCATCCTGCTGGAGTTGGTGACGGCCGACTACCCGACGAAAGAACTGTTGCCGCTCCTGAAACACGTCGATCCGAAAGTGCGCACCCTGGCAATCCTGGCGCTTTACAACAAGGAAGATGGAAGGGTTTTGCCGCACATCAACTTGCTGGTGAAGGATAACGCCCCGGCCTTTGGCGCGCCAAAGCGCCCTAGATCGGCCATGGAGGCCATACCGTTTTTGTTGCCAAAGAAGGAACCCGACAGGGTGCCCGACAAGATGCCGGAATTGCATCCGCAAGCTGTTGGCTACGTGGCGGAAATGGGCATCCAGAGGTATCTCGATGTTGTCCCAGGCCTTCAAAAATTCGAGGAGTATTGGGCCGTTCGCAAAGACCGGGAGTATTGCGCCAGCTGGTTCCTCGTGCGTTTGCAGCGTGTCACCATGTATGGGAGTGAGACGAGAAACCGCGTCGCGCGTCTGAAGGCGATTCGCATGGACATCGACCGTCTGCCTGGCGATGACCGGACCGGGATGCTGCTATGGCTCGGGGTGGGCTTGGATGGGAATAGGGTCAGCCAAAAGGAGCTAATCGACCTGTGCAAGAAGCTCGGCGATGCCAAACTCCTGAAATTGCTGGCCGGCGAGAAGGTCAGCGACGATCCCGATTTGCATCATGGCTCGGGGCACCGCTTTGTGCTGGATCATGCCAGGGAGGTGATGACGAAGGACGCCGCCGCGCCGCTTCTGAAGCTTGCCGACGCTTCGGCGAAGAAAGGCAACACGCCCTACCGCTTGTACTTGGCGGCCGCCGAGTTGCAGCCGGAGAAGGCTGACGAGATCAGAAAAATCGCCGTGGCCAATTTGAAGGAAGCCTTCAAGACGCACTCGCGCCGCGAAGACCTCGACTATCGGATTGGTTGGGCCCATTCGCTCTGGACCGTCGCAGGGACCGCGGAATCGAAGTTCCTGGTGGAATGGTTCTACACCGAGAAAGCCGACGCGTACAATTCGTACAATTATCGCCGCCATTTCGTAGCGAATGTGGCCTCAGAACGCCCGAAGGAGAATCGCGCGTTCCTGGCCCAACTGGTGCGCGATCCCCGTTTCGACCAGCTCGACTGGGGCAACCTCATGGGCTTCGTCAGGGTGCTCAACGGGTGGACCAAACAACCGATCGTGACAGAGCCGGAGCTGCGGCATCTGGACCATCCTGTGGGGCAGGCTTATTTCCGTGGCAAAGTCGACGGGGACCGCTATCCGAAAGAAACCGCCCACGTGCTCAAGACGCTCGCCACTTGGCGGCAGAAGGTGCGCGACAGCGTGCCAGAATGGAACCCTGAACCGAAAGGGCCTCAGGGCGTGCAGTCGAAAATCGAGGATGCCGCGAAACGGTTGCCGTACCTCATCTTGGATGCGAGTCTGAGCTGCGAAGCCGGCTGGAGCGATGATCTCTTCCCCACTCCGCGCAAGGCGTGCGAGACGCATCGGCAAATCCTTCTGGAACTGGTGACGGCGGACCATCCGACGAAGGACCTGTTGCCGTTGCTCAAGCACATGGATCCGAAGGTGCGCACCCTGGCGATCCTTGGCCTGGTCAACAAGGAAGATCCGAAGCTGTTGCCGGCTATTCATGCGCTGGTGAAAGATACCGCCCCGACGTTCGGGCGTCCGCCCGCGGACTTAAGCGCGGTAAAGGTGCAGCAGCCGGAAATCGTCGCGATGCCTGGCCAGGAAAGGCAGACAGTGGGTGATGTCGCCGCGCGCGACGCAATTTTTCCTTGGTGAATCCTTTGCCAACGTTCTAGCTTTGTGCGAAAAGGCAGAGTTGACAGGTCCGTGGGGCCAGGATTTCCACAGCCTGGCCAGGCTGGAAAGCCTGGCCCCACCTGTCAAATCAAGCTGGTCGGACCACTAGTACAGGACGGAAAATGTCATCAGAGGTTTTTCACACCATAATACTCTCCCATTGGTCGATTTCATTCGTTGGTCATGATACAATCTTCAAAAACCAACCTCCACTGAATACGGAGACTCTCCATGAAACTTCGTCTCTCCATCCTCGTCGCCGTTTTCGCTTTACCGTTCGCTATCCTGCAAACGTATACCACCGCTCAGAACCAACCGCTCAAAAAAGAAGTCATCCCCCATGCGCAGGCCAAACTGCCTGGCCCGGCCCTGTCGCCGCAGGAGGCACTGAAGAAATTCGAGGTCCCGCCGGGCTTTCGCATCGAGCTTGTCGCTGCCGAGCCGGACATCGTCAATCCCGTGGCGATGGCGTTCGACGAGCGTGGCCGAATCTGGATCACGGAGTCAATCGAATACCCGAAGAAAGCTGCGGGGCCGGGGCGGGATCGCGTCAAGGTTTTGGAGAGCACCAAGGGCGATGGCAAGTTCGACAAGGTCACCACCGTCATCGAAGGTCTCAACATCCCCTCCGGCATCGCCATCGGGCATGGCGGCGTTTGGCTTTGCAATGCTCCAGATATTCTCTTTTATCCCTTTGAGGATTTCGCGGCACCGAAGCTCGGCAAGCCGCAAGTCGTCGTCACCGGGTTTGGCCGATTCGATACGCACGAACTGCCGAACTCGTTGACCTGGGGCCCGGACGGTTGGCTGTACGGCCTGAACGGCGTCTTCAATCGCAGCGTCGTCAAGCAGGATGGCAAGACCTTCGACTTCACCTGCGCTCTTTTTAAGATTCATCCGAAGACCAAGAAATTCGAACTCTTCTGCGAAGGCACATCGAACCCCTGGGGCCTGGCGTTCAACGACAACGGCGATGCCTTCGTCAGCGCTTGCGTCATCGATCACTTTTGGCACCTCACCGAGACCGGCTATTACCACCGCCAGGGCGGGCCGTATCCGCCTTACACCTGGAAGATCGGCAGCATCGTCAAGCATAAGCACCAAAAAGCCGCGTACTGCGGCCTGTGCTGGTTCGATAGCGATGCCTATCCGCCGGAGTATCGTGAGAAGATGTACATGGGCAACATCCACGGCGGCGCGATCAACGTGGATCAACTGGCGAAGGATGGATCGACTTATTTCGCAAGCCCGGCGTTGAGCGCTAAGCCGCAAGCGGCGATCAAAGGCGTTGGTGAAGGGTCGAACTTCCTCCTCGCCAACGACGCCTGGTTCATGCCGGTCGCGCAAAAGGTTGGGCCGGACGGCTGCATCTACATCCTCGACTGGTACGACCGCTACCACTGCTACCAGGACGCCAACCGCGACCCCGCCGGCATCGACCGCTTGAAGGGTCGGCTGTATCGCGTGGTGTATAAGGATTACAAGTCGGCGGGGACTTTTGATTTGAGCAAAGAGAGGAGTGACAAACTAATCGAACGACTGAAGAGCCCAAATGGGTACTTCCGCGATTTCTCTCAACACGTTCTATCCGAACGAATGTCAAAAGCAGACGGACAGCAAGATCTGGCGGATGCAATTTTAGGCACGGCAGATCTCGCTCTCAGCGGCGAACACATCGGAAGAAAGCCGCGGTTACATGCCATGTGGTCAATGATTGGCGGCGGCGATCTCGCACATGTTGACCTCAAGCAATTATTGCATCACCAAGACCCTACCTTCCGCGCTTGGGGGATACGTTCGGCTGTGAACAGGCAGAATCTTACGCCTGCTATCCGCGAAAAAATTATCGTCATGGCCAAGGAGGCCTCGCCCGACGTGCAACTCCAGGTCGCTATCGCCGCCCGCAAGCTCAAGGGCGTCGATCCATTGCCGCTGCTTCTCGACGTCCTCGCCCACTGCGGCGATGACAAGCTGATCCCGCACATCGTCTGGCAGAACTTACATCCGCTGCTGGAAAAAGACGGCGAGCGCTTCCTCACCCTCGCCGCCAAGGTCGATCTCGCCAAGGCGCCGGGCGTCGCCAAAGTGTTGCCGCACGCCATCGATCGCATCCTGGGCAATGCCTCGGGCGATCCAGCGGCGGTCATCGGATTTATCGAAAAACTCCACAAAGACGAGAAAAAAGATTCCACCACGAGGCTCGTCATGGCCGCTCTGGCTGCCAAGGTGCAAAGCGGGGAAATATTCGGCACGCAAATGTCGATCCTCGCCAACCGGCTTGCTCCGATTCTGGATAAATGCCTGAACGACAACGGCCGAGCCTTGCAACTCGACGCCGCGATTCTGGATGTTTCGATGAAAGGAAAAAAAAGTCTGGAGCGGGTCCGCGTGGCGACCTACAGCGATAACTCCGAAAGCGATTCGCTTCGTGCGCTCGACGCGCTCCTTTTCAGCGGCCATGATCCCCGGCCGACCGTCCATCTCATCTTCGACGATCCGAGTCCGCGTTTTCGCTCGCTACGAGGCAACGCGATTCAACGGCTGAGCAAGCTCAGTGTCCCCTGGGTTCCGGAAACGGTGCTCACACGCTATGAAAAATTTACGCCCGACGAACAAGCGAAAGCCATCGAACTGCTCACCCAGCGCCCCACCTGGGCCAAGGCGCTCTTCAACGAAATCGCCGCGAAGAACATCAGCAAGGACGTGATCAACATCAACCAAGCCCGCCGCTTGCTTTCCACGAAGGACAAGGACCTCGCGCAGCTCATCGAAAAGCACTGGGGCATCCCGCGCGACACCCGCAATCCCGAGCGCGAACGCATCGTCACGCAGATGAAGGAGCTGTTCGCCAAAACGCCCGGCGATCCGAAGGCGGGGCAACCGATCTTCAAGAAACTGTGCGCTCAATGCCATAAGCTGCACGGCGAGGGCGCCGAAGTCGGGCCGGACATCACTTCGAATGGCCGCAGCGATTTCGATCAACTGCTGTCGAACATCTTCGATCCGTCGCTCGTCATCGGCAGCGGCTACCAGGCGGTGACCGTGATTACGAAAAAGGGCCTGACGATCTCCGGCCTCGTCGTCGAGGACAACCTGCAGCGCGTCGTGCTCAAGGTACAAGGCGGCGAGTTGAAGACGTTCGCCCGCGCCGACGTCGAGGAACAATTCACGAGCAAGCTCTCGATGATGCCGGAAGATTTAGAGAAGCAGCTCAGGCCGCAAGAGATCATCGACCTGCTGTCGTACCTGAGCCTGGACCGTCCGCCGGAGGATGAGAAGGCGCGGAAGATTCCGGGGACGCCGCGTTAAGCTCTTGACAGCCGTCCTTGTATTTCTGTACCTTACCTACAGAAATACAAGGACGCATTTATGATCCGCGGCAGTCATTAACGTCCTTGTATTTCTGTACCTTACCTACAGAAATACAAGGACGCATTTATGATCCATCGCAGCCATTTTCTGAAGATTATTCGCTCCGTACTGGCGCACAATCCGATCTGCGCGCTGCTCGGTCCCAGGCAGTGCGGCAAAACCACATTGGCCCGCCAACTCGCCAAGCGCAAATCATCCCACTACTTCGACCTGGAAACTGCCATTGGCCGCGCTCGACTGGCGAATCCCGATCTGACGCTGGGACCTTTGAAAGGTCTCGTCATCATCGACGAAATCCAGCGCCAGCCGGAGTTGTTTACCGCTCTGCGTCCGCTTGCCGATCGGCCTCGAACACCGGCTAAATTCTTGATCCTGGGCAGTGCCGCTCCCAGCTTGATTCGCGGCGCGAGTGAATCGCTGGCGGGCCGCGTCGGCTTCGTCGACCTTTCGCCGTTCGATCTATCGGAAATTGACGCACCGAAAGAGCAAACGCTCTGGCGTCGCGGCGGGTTTCCCCGCTCGTTTCTCGCCCGCAGCGAAGCGCTGAGCTTCAACTGGCGGCAAGACTTCATTCGCACCTTCCTGGAGCACGACATCCCGCAACTCGGCATCCGCATCCCCGCCGACACACTGAGGCGATTTTGGCTCATGATCGCCCATTACCACGCCCAAATTTGGAACGGCGCTGAGTTAGCGCGAGCCCTCGGCACCTCCGAGCATTCCGTGCGCAACTATCTCGATTTGCTCACCGGCACGTTCCTGTTGCGACAGCTGCCGCCCTGGTTCGAGAATCTCGGCAAACGCCAGAACAAAGCACCGAAGGTCTACGTGCGCGATTCGGGCCTTCTGCATGCTCTACTGTCACTGCAGAGCCAGACCGACCTTGACGGGCATCCCAAATACGGCGCGTCGTGGGAGGGATTCGCTCTCGAACAAGTGCTGAGCGTGACTGGCGCCGCCCAGGCATTTTGCTGGGGCACACACGCCGGGGCGGAATTGGACCTCTTGCTTTTCATACGCGGCAAGCGTTACGGCATCGAATTCAAAACAACCGCGGCTCCGGAAATGACGAAGTCGCTGCACATCGCCCTTGCCGATCTGAAGCTCGATCAGGCCTGGATCGTGTATCCGGGTGCGGAGTCTTACCGCATTCATGAACGTGTCGAGGCGATTTCTCTGCAAGCCATCGTCAAATCGCTCACGCGATTCGCGCGGTGACTGCCTACTTCACCGCCTCCTCGCGAAACACCATGGCATCGCCGCAGCAGTCGCAGATGCCAGCTTCGTAGCGTTTGATGACGCACACGTCGCACCAGTAGTAGATGTCGTGCAGCTTTTCTTTGACCAAACTGTGAACGGTGATGACTTGCAGGTACGGCGAGTTCGGCACGAGACGCGCGGTCAGCCGCATCGGGCGGTTGAGCAGCTTGGCGTCCTTGAAGAACATCCGCGAGCCTTCGTCCTTGATAACCGGATGCAGCCTGCCGTCGCTGGTGCGCAACACCAATAAGTAGGGAGCGGTGTCGGCGTCGATCTTCGTGCCCGATTTCGCCAGCGCCTCCGCGAGCGGCATGACGTTGCCATCGAAGATGCGATTGGCGTCGCTCGACTTCGTCCCGCCTGCCCAACCGCCGGCCAACGGCAGCAACGCAAAGACGAACGTCAGTAGCAGGGCGATGCGCCTTGTTCGATGGGTCATATTGGCACCCGTCTTTCACCACTTCTTTGAGAGCAGCTCCACTGCCTCGCGGAAGTCGGCAGGGTTTTGGTAGCGATTGCGTGGATCACGTTCGATGCCCTTCAATAGGAATTTCACGACGTCATCGGTAAGCTCCGGCCGATATTCGCACGGGTCATGCGGAGCTTGGTTCACGATCGCGCTGAGAACCTTCTCCGAAGGGCCCTTTTCCCACGGCAGCGTGCCGGTGAAGACCTCATACGCCGTGACGCCCAGGGCGAACATATCGACACGGTTATCGGTGGGCGAGCGTTTGATCAGTTCCGGTGCGAGATAGTTCGTCGTGCCGGTGCGGTTGCCTGGCCTGCAGTAATCGGGCTTGTAGGGAATCGTCAGGCCGAAGTCGATGATCTTGACGACGCCTTCCTTGGTGACCATGACGTTGCGCGGGCAGATGTCGCGGTGTAGGTAGCCGCTCTTGTGCATGAATTCGATGCCGGTCGCATACTGGCTTAAATAGTTGACGCGCTTGCCCGTGAGGTCTTTGTGCTTGGTCTCGATGAGGAAGTTGAGACCAACGCCATCGACAAGTTCCATGACGATGAAAGGTTCTTTGTCTGTCGTCAGACCATGTTCAAAGGTTTGCACGATGTTATCGTGCTTGAGCAGCATGGCGATTTCGCCTTCGGGCGGCTTCTTGAGACCTTTGAACCGGGCTTCAAACTTCTCCGCCTTCACCTTGTCGAGCACTTTCAAGCAGACAGTACGTCCGTTATCGCGATCGCGCGCGCGATAGACCTTCGACATGCTGCCCTGCCCCGTTCGGCCTAACAACTCGAAGCGCTTGTTGATGTCAACAATCGGCAAATTGCTGGATTCGGAATTGAACCATACTTTGAGTTTATCGAAGAAGCTCATGGAATACCTTCGATGCACACGGGGTTTCGTATGGAACCTGTTGGCTCTGCGCCAAACTTGTGGAAATCTGCAATTAAGCCCAGGGGTGAGGTACTCCGAACCTCTGGGCTTTTACAGAACCATCCCAGGGGTTCGGAGTACCTCACCCCTGGGCTTGCTTCAACATCCACAACTTACGCGGAGTACCGCTGCTTCTCAATGTTCACAATAGTCGATAATGCGTGCAAGTTCCATGCGAAGTTCCTTGCGATGCACAATTCGGTCGACGAAACCGTGCTTGAGCAGAAACTCGCTGGTCTGGAATCCTTCAGGCAGTTCCAGGCGAACGGTGTTCCAAATGGTGCGTTTGCCCGCGAAGCCGATTAGCGCGCCAGGCTCGGCGAACGTGAAGTCGCCTTGCAGCGCGAAGCTCGCCGCGACGCCGCCCATCGTGGGATTGGTGAGAATCGAGATGTAAAGCCCGCCGGCCTTATCATGGCGTGCGAGGGCGGACGAGATCTTCGCCATCTGCATGAGCGACAGGATGCCTTCCTGCATGCGAGCCCCGCCGCCGGAACCGCTGACGATGATGAGCGGCAGCTGCAGCCGCGTGGCTTCCTCGGCCGCGCGCGTCAGCTTCTCGCCGACGACCGAGCCCATGCTGCCGGCCATGAACGCGAAATCGGTGACTGCAAACACAACGGGACGCCCGCGGATGTAGCCGCGCCCGACGACAGCGGCGTCGAGCATCTTCGTCTTGGCCTGCTCCGCTTTGAGGCGTTGCCTGTAGAGAACGCGGTCGTTGAATTGCAGCGGATCGCACGGCCTAATGTCGTGGAACCATTCCTCGAAGCTTTCTTCGTCGAGAAGCTGTTTAATGCGCGACCGGGCCGGCATGTAAAAATGATGGCTGCATTCGGGGCAGACGCTGAAACGTGCCTCGGCCTCTTTGCGGAAAACTGTCGCTTTGCACTGCGGACAGCGAATCCACAGGCCTTCGGGTACGCCACGTTTGCTGGTGCCGGCGGTTGACATGGATAGTTCCTTCGTTCGTTTAGCCGCTCGCCTTTGGCGAGCACGGGCGCGGGCGCAACCCAATTCCGCAAAACGTCACATCCGCCCTCGCCAAAGGCGAGCGGCTAAACAAATTCTACGCCTCCGACAGCGCCGCGAGGCCTGGGAGGGTCTTGCCTTCGAGCAGTTCAAGCGACGCCCCGCCTCCGGTGGAGCAGTGGGTGACCTTGTCTTCGACGTTCCACTTCGCCGCCGCCGTCGCCGTGTCACCGCCGCCGATGACAGTCACGGCGCCGCGCGCGGTAGCAGCGACGACCGCGTCCATGATGGCCCGCGTGCCGGCGGCGAACTTATCCATCTCGAACACGCCGACAGGCCCGTTCCAGATAATCGTCTGGGCCCGCGCGATCACTTCCTGGAACTTCTTAATCGTTTCCGGGCCGCAATCTAGTCCCTGCCAACCGGCCTCAATACCCTGCACCGCACTCACGACCTTCGTGTTCGCGTTTTTATCGAACTTGTCGGCCAGCGTGAAATCGATCGGCAAATGAATCGTCTTGTTGTTCGCCTTGGCTTTCGCCATGATGGTCGGCACGAGTTCAGCGTCCTCGGGATAGAAGAGCGAATCGCCGATCGGCATTTTGTTAATTACCTTCAGAAACGTATACGCCATCCCGCCGCCGATGATGATCTCATCGGCCAGGTCGAGCAGATTTTCGACAAGCTGGATCTTGTCGGATACCTTTTTACCGCCGAGGATTGCGAGTAATGGCCGTTTGGGATGATCGAGCACTTTGGAGAACTCGTCGAGTTCCTTCTGCATCAAGAACCCCGCCGCGCGAATCGGGAGCACTGTGCCGACCATCGAGCTGTGAGGCCGATGCGCCGTGCCGAAGGCATCGTTGATGTAAATGTCGCCGAGTTTCGACAGCGATGCCCGAAAGGCGGAGATCTCGGCCTCCGACGCTTTCTTGATCGTCTGCTTTGTCACTGGATCCTTGATCTTGCCTTCTTCCTCGATGTGAAAGCGCAAATTCTCCAGCAAGATAACCTCGCCGGGCTTCAAGGCGGCACACGCGGCTTCGACCTCGGCGCCAACGCAATCGGGCAGGAATTTCACTGGCCTGCCGATCAGCTCTTGCAACTTGTCCGCGATCGGCTTGAGGCTGTACTCGGGTTTGACCTCGCCATCAGGCCGACCGAGGTGGCTCATCAGCACCAGGCTCGCGCCGTGATCGAGAGCGTACCTGATCGTGGGCAGCGCCGCCACGATCCGCTGCGAACTCGTGATCGCGCCGGATTTATCCTGCGGCACGTTGAAGTCCACGCGCATGAGTACGCGTTTGCCCTTGAGGTCAAGTTTGTCGATGGATAGCTTCGGCATGAAATTCCCTTTGTCGATGATTAGCTGCACATGCAAGTAATCGAGGATTTTCTTGTCAGCAGTGAGGAACGGAATGTTCAACACGCGAGCCGTCGCAACGATGATTTGATTGGCGGGATCGCGGTGAAGCGGCTGCGGAAGACGGTTGGCTTCGATCGCCATTTTCGATGCCAACTTCGCCAATCGGACACCCGGCTCATTTAGCGCCGCAGCAATCCAATTATCCAATGAATCGTCAAGGTCAAGCCGGCCCGCCTCAACCAGTTTTGCGATCTCCCAAACCGTAATTACGCTTACAAGCAAGCCCGATTTTGTGTGCTGACTGATTTGCCTGCGATGAAAAGCCGACAGCCTAGGATTCTTTTCGATCCACCATACCAATATGTGGGTATCCAGAAGAATCACGAATTGGCCTCCCAATCCTCCGCCGGACACGCAGGGCCAAAGGGGTCGTCATAACGTAGCACGGATCGCTCCATGAAGGTCGGATCCTCGGCCAAACGGCGCCTCATCTCATCCGATATTTTCGGTTTCGCAAGAAAGATGGAATCGTCCTCCTCCGATTCAGCCGGCGGACAGGCAGGACCGAATGGATCATCGTGTTCCAGAACGGAATCCTTCAACAAATCCGGATTTTCATGCCATAACTTTTCCAGTTCGCGCGACTGTGGCGGCTTTTCCATAATGTGTGAGCGGATCAATTCCTCCTACTCTTCTTTCGCTGTCGACGTCGGCGCATCAACTGGTTCAACCACCACTTTGACGTGCTTACCTTCAAACGCCGCCGGCACCGCAATCGTCAGCGTCGGCCCTGTCACGGTCTGAATGGAATGAATCGCTTGCATGTGACACCTCAGCTGTAACTCATAATACCCAAGTCGTGACATCATCCCAGGGGTTCGGAGTACCTCACCCCTGGGCTTGCGATTTACCCCTTGCTCACCATATACTTCAGCAGGTCCACCACGCGGTTCGAGTAGCCCCATTCGTTGTCGTACCAGCTGACGAGCTTGAAGAACGTCTTGCTGACTTCCGGATTCTTCATCGTCGAGTTAGCGTCAAAAATGCTCGATGCCGGGTCGTGCACGAAATCGCTGGAGACGACTTCGTCCTCGGTGTAGGTGAGCACGCCTTTGAGGTAGGTCTCGCTGGCCTTCTTCATGGCGGCGCAGATTTCCTTGAGCGTCGTTTCTTTCTTCGTGCGAACGTTCAAATCGACGACCGAAACCGTCGCCGTCGGCACGCGGAATGACATGCCGGTGAGCTTGCCTTTAACTTCAGGGCAGACCAGGCCGACTGCTTTCGCCGCTCCGGTGCCTGACGGAATGATGTTGACCGCCGCCGCCCGACCGCCTTTCCAGTCTTTCTTCGATGGCCCGTCATTGGTCTTCTGCGTTGCGGTGTAGCTGTGGACCGTCGTCATCAGGCCTTCTTCGATGCCGAAGCCTTCCTTGAGCAGCACATGAACCAGCGGCGCCAGGCAGTTCGTGGTGCAGCTCGCGTTCGAGACGATGTGATGGTTCTTGGGATCGTACTTCTCGTGATTGACGCCCATGACGACGGTGATGTCTTCGTTCTTCGCCGGCGCGGAGATGATGACCTTCTTGGCGCCCGCCGTGATATGGCCCTTGGCCTTCTCGGCTTCGGTGAATAGGCCGGTCGACTCGATGACATAATCGACGCCCAGCGCCTTCCACGGCAACGCGGTCGGGCCTTCCTTGACAGCAAGACATTTGATCTTGTGCCCGTTGACGACCAGCGTGTCGTCCTCGGCGACATCCGGCTTCGATTTCTCGCTTGATACCGTACCGGTGAATCGCCCCTGCGTGGAATCGTACTTCACGAGGTAGGCAAGGTTGTCCGCGGGAACGAGATCGTTGAGCGCGACGACGTCCACCGACTTGCCAAGCAATCCCTGTTCGACGATAGCGCGAAACACGAGCCGACCGATGCGACCGAAACCGTTGATACCGAGCTTAATCATTGAATTCTCCGCCATTGTTAATTTGCACCCAAGCCCAGGGGTGAGGTACTCCGAACCCCTGGGATGCTAATGTCACATCCCAGGGGTTCGGAGTACCTCACCCCTGGGCTTCATTTCTGTCCATTCATATCAAATAACTTATTACGTGCGTCTCTTCAAGTCGAGAGACATATCAATCTTCATCGAGAGTGTACTCATGCCAAATATCGTTCGTGTTGCCGTCACCGGGGCGGCGGGGCAAGTCGCATATACTCTGTTGCCTCGTTTGGCATCAGGTGAAGTCTTCGGACCCGACACGCAGGTCATCCTGCAACTGCTCGAAATCCCGCCGTCGATCAACCCGAAGCCAATGCAGATGCTCGAAGGCGTGGCAATGGAACTCGAAGACTGCGGCTTCTCGACGCTGAAAGACATCATCGTCACCGACGATGAAAGCAAAGCGTTCGACGGCTGCAACTGGGCGTTGCTCGTCGGCGCCGCCCCACGTGGGCCAGGCATGGAACGCAAAGACCTGCTGCTCAAGAACGCCCAGATTTTCCAGAAGCAAGGCAAGGCTCTCGCCGCCAAGGCCGCCTCGGATGTGCGCATCCTGATCGTTGGCAACCCGTGCAACACGAACTGCCTGATCGCCTACAACAACGGCAGAAGCATCCCGGCTGAACGTTGGACCGCGATGACCCGCCTCGACCACAACCGCGCCGTCGGTGCCCTCGCCAAGAAAGCCGGCGTCGATAATGGCGACATCACCTGCATGACGATCTGGGGCAACCACTCCAATACCCAGTATCCCGATTTCACCAACGCTAAGATCAAAGGCAAACCGGCCACCGAAGTCATCACCGACCGCGCCTGGCTCGAATCGGTTTACGTCAAAGCCTGCCAGGAGCGTGGCAAAGCGGTCATCGAAAAACGCGGTCTGTCGAGCGCCTTCTCCGCCGCCAATGGCGCGCTGGATCACGTCAAGAGTCTGTTGAAACCAACCCCCGCCAACAACTGGGTCAGCATGGCCACCGTCTCCAAGGGCGAGTACGGCGTCCCCGCCGGGCTTGTCTTCGGCTACCCGTGCACAACGGACGGCAAGGGCAACTACGCCGTCGTCAACGGGCTTAAACTCGAAGCCTTCGGCCAGGACAAGTTCAATCTGACGCTCAAAGAACTCGCAGAGGAACGCGATGCGGTGAAGGATTTGCTGGGGTAGGGCGTGAAAGAGCCGCGCACGTAGTAAGCGGTCTTGTTTCGACCGCTTACTACGTGCGCGGCTCTTTCACGGCGAATCGTGTGGATTTGATGAAGTATGACAATTTCCGTTCCTAATCTACTTGCATCTGGACGAATAATCCTGATAAAATGACAATGACTCGAACCCGCGCCACTCCTCGCGCGTCCCTTTTGCAGACAAGCCGTATTGTCGAACTGTCGGCAGTGCGCGAGTCGCTCTCCTCGTCCAAGGGGGTTTTATGTCAAACCGGTACGCATCCGCGCTCGACGCCAGCGTTCTTGTGCTGAACAAGATGTTCATGGCCGTGCATGTCATTACCGTCCGGCGCGCCTTTATCCTTCTCTGCAAAGAATTGGCCGAGGTCGTCAGCCTCGAGGACGGCCAATTCGCGACTTACGATTTCGATACCTGGCGCGAGGTCAGCGAGTTCCGCGCCAAGCTCTATCGCGAAGAGGAAGACGATTGGGTCCGCACCTCGAATACCGAGATTCAGGTCCCACGCGTCATCCGCTTGACGAGCTACGAGAAAGTGCCAAAGCACACGGTCAAGTTCAATCGGCGAAACATCTTCGCACGAGACAACAACCAGTGCCAATACTGTGGCAAAAGATTCTCGACAAGCGATTTGAGTCTCGATCACATCCTGCCGCGCAGCCAAGGCGGCGGCAGTTCGTGGGAGAACATCGTCTGCGCCTGCATCGACTGCAACGTGCGCAAGGGCGGCCGTACGCCCAAGCAGGCGCATATGGGCTTGATCCGCAAACCGGAGAAGCCGAAACGCAGCCCAATGTTGAACCTGAAGCTTACCAGTAAGAAGTACCAGTCGTGGAAAACCTTCCTCGACAATGCCTACTGGTCGGTGGAATTGAAGTGACATGGCCTCGACTATTGGCGCTGTTGACCAACGTCAGAGCCACGCACCAAGTAAGCGGTTGAATTGCGCACGCGCGGTGCGATTCGACCGCTTACTTCGTGCGCGGCTCTGACATCAACGCAGAACTAAAAAGACATCATTTCATACTTTGAATCCGCCACTTCGCGCTCTATGACAACACCTACCTGACACGCCGCACTCGCTCAGTCGGAGTCCTCCCCCATGATCCGCATTTTGGCAATTCTCATCCTCGCCTCGTTCGTCTGCGTTTCCCGCGCGAACGCTCAGGAAACCGCAAAACCGATCCGGCTCATTGCCGAGGCCGAGGACTTCACCGTCGAGAAGGGCGAATGGAAGGTCGTGCCGTACAAGGAGAACTATTACGCCTCGACATTCGCGATCACGTTCCTGTCGCGCATGGCATGTCTCGGCGCGCCCGAACAAACCAAGGGCGACGCCATTGCGACGCAGAAGATCGACGTGCCGAGCGCCGGTGAATTCCATGTGCTCGCACGCTATGAACAGCCGATCGATTTCTCCGTCGAGTTCACGCTGGAGATCGAACAGGCAGGTAAAATCGCTTATAAGAAGTTATTCGGAAAGCTCGAAGACCCGAAGATCTGGGCGCTCAACGGCAACAAGCGCGTGGCCATGGAACGCTACTGGTGGGGCGGGACCGACAACATCGTGTGGCAACAAGGCGAACCGGTCAAGCTCGCCAAGGGTGCAGCGACACTGCGGCTCATCGCCGGCCCGCAGCTGGAAGGCTCGAAGCCGCGCGTCGCCGCCGCTCGACGCAACATCGACGTGATCTGCTTGACGAACGATCTCGACGGCATGGCGGCCCAGAAGAAGACGCGCTATCTCGAATACGACGGCTGGCTGGTGCAGGACGG
This sequence comes from Gemmataceae bacterium, assembly GCA_009697105.1. Classification (GTDB taxonomy): domain Bacteria; phylum Planctomycetota; class Planctomycetia; order Gemmatales; family Gemmataceae; genus SIAQ01. The sequence continues at coordinate 32,302 of SIAQ01000018.1, forward strand.
CGACTTGTTCGTGCGCATCACCAACCCGAAGGACGCCGTCGCGCCGTGCGTCCCCGTGCTCGAGCCTTCGGGCGGCGGACAGCATTCGCCTTACGACATCCACATCCGCGATTGGGCGGCGACGCGCGTCTACAAGAGCGGCTATGTCGTCAGCAAGTCGAACTACCAGCTCACCGGCCCGCGCCTCATGGCGACACCCGCAACCGCGCGCGCGCCCCAGCTGGACGACGAGTTCATCTTCAAGCCCACCAAGAAGCCCAAGGGCACGCCGACCGCCGACATTCCCGACGGCGAATACCTGCAGCCCGGCGACACCACCCGCTGGATCCCGATCGGCCACATGCTCGATGCGCTCAACGACAGCACCTGGAACGCCAGGGCGATCTACAAGGGCAAAGCTAGCCCGACATATCTGCACCTGGAGTTCGGCATTCCCGACGGCAAGGGCGCGATCAAGAGCGTCCGTACCGTCACCGTCAAGGACGACACCTTCGAGATGCCCGGTAACGTCCGCGCGAACCCCGTCATCCGCACGCAGATCGAAGCCGTCAAATGGCTGCGTGAAGAGGTCGAGAAATTCCCGAAGGTCGGCAGCGTGCCCAAACGGCTACCGATCTACGGCATCGGTGCCTTCTCCGGCGCAATGTCGAATCCGGGACCTCTCGGCCAAGAAGCGACCAAGCTCACGCTCACGCTCGGCAGCAACACGCTGACCGGCGAATCGGCCTGGGCGAAACAACTTGGCGTACCCGAACGCAAGACCCGGCTCGTCGCCCATTGGCCTGTCGGCTCGGAGAAGATGGCCTGGGCCAACGCTTTGAAAGCCGGCACCGCCAAGACGATCAAGGTCATCAGTTTCGGCGACGAGATCCACATCTCCCCCTTGACGCCGCCCAAGGGAAAGGAGGACGAATTCAACGCCAAGTTCGTCGCCTGGCTCAAGTCGAAGAACGTCGTCGGCGCCGACGCCGCCAAGTTCACGAGGAAAGAGGACGACCGCTGGTTCTACTATTCGTCCCTTTATTCCACCAACGCCGGCATCGAGCAGTACGCCGCCGCCACGAAATGGCTGGAGGATAACGCCGGCAAGGACATTCTCACCGGCGCCAATTATTCGCCACACGCCAACTACATGGTCACCGAGATGCAATGGGTCCGCCCGTTCAAGATGCGTGCCATGAATATGCCGTGGAGCGAGGATTACGTTTGGCAGATTCCCGAGTTCAGCGTGCAGGTCTCTGGCTACTTGACCTCCGGCTTTCGCTGTGGGGCCAAGTATCACAACATGCCGATCATGATGTACGTCATGCCACACAGCCCGGGCAATACGCCGCGGAGCTTTCGGCTGTCATACTACACCTGCATCGCCCACGGCGCGACGCTAATCAACTACTTCTGCGCCTCGCCGCTCGCCGTCGGCAGCACGGAGAACTACGTCGCCACGAACGATCTCGGCATGTGGCAGGCGGTGCACAAGGCAACGCACGAAGCCGGCATCTTTGAGGATTACGTCGTCGATGGCAAGGTCGGCCCCGCCAAGGTCGGCCTGCTGCTCTCCAGCGTCGATGAGATCATGACCGGCGATTCCAACTCCAAAGGCGGCATCCACAATCACGAACGCAAGGCCATCTACTACGCGCTACGCCATGCTCAAATCCCCGTCGATTTCGTCACCGAGGACGACGTGATCGAAGGCCTGTGCAAGGATCATCAGGTCATCTATGTCACCCAGCAATACTTGCACTCGAATGCCGTGAAGGCACTGAAGAAATGGGTCGATGCCGGCGGCACGCTCGTCGCCCTCTGCGGCGGCGGGTTCCTCGATGAGTTCGGCAAGGCCAACGCCGATGTCAACGCGCTCTTCGGCGTCAAGTCGCAAACGCTGTACAAGGACCCGAAGCTGACGATGGTGCTCGCCAAGCAGGATTTGCCGATGTATAAACCGCTCGATACCGTCGAGCATTACACAAACAAAATCCCCGTGCTCGTCTGGAAACAATCGCTGACCACGGGCGATGGCAAAACCATTGGCACGTTCGCCAACGGCTCACCGGCGATTGTCGAGAAGGCGCATGGCAAAGGCAAGGCGGTGCTCTTCGGCTTCTTCCCCGGCATGGCGTATGAACGCAGCGGATTGCCGATCCTGCCTGCGGATCGCGGCGGCACCGACGCCGGCTTTAACCACTTCCTGCCGACTCAGATGGATACGCACCTGCGCTCGCTTATCACGGCCAACTTCCTACCCAAGGGATTTCGCACGCCAGTCGAATGTGTCGTCGCCAAGCTCGGTGGGGTCGCCGCTCTGTATGACGATGTGCTCGTCGAATCGACCTGCATCGACTCGAAGGGCAAACTTGCCGTGCCGCTCATCAACTACACCGGCAAGACCATTGATTCGTTGGTAGTCCGAATCCATGGATTGACGGACGCCAAGCGCATCCGCAGTGTCGAACGCGGCAACCTGAAAGCGGTCGTGCAAGATGGGGCAACCGTAGTGACGCTGCGTTTGGATGTCGCGGATATGCTGCTGATTGATCGGTAAATTACCAACGCCCAGAGGTGAGGTACTCCGAACCTCTGGGATAATCCTCACGAGATACCAAAGGTTCGGAGTACCTCACCCTTGGGCTTGCTTTTCTCACTCCCCAACCGCGCTCGAGCGGCCGACGGCGACGTCGAACTCGCTCATCAGTGGGATCGCCATCGCGAGGATCGTGAAGCTGAACGCACCGGCAGTCACGATGAACGGGATCAGCGGGTCGGCCGATTCGATCGAACCGGGTTTGCCGATCAACACGTTGGTGATGCTGTAGAACGCCAAGACCGGCAACATCCCGCTGGCGAGGTTGAGCGCCGAGGATGGACGCTCCGCGCTAAGTACCCACCACAGCCCGCCAATACCCGCAACGATGAAGCCGGCGAAGCTGAGCCATTGGTACTCGAATCGGCCCGTGATGCGGATGAGGTAGATGCAGACCATCGTACCGATCGTCAGAAAGAAGACCGTGCCCAGGGCGTTGATCGCCGCCTGGCGACTGTTGTTGGCACGCAGCGCGACGTGAATGCCAAGCATGACCGTGAACGCCATCACGACGAGCATGCCGATACCAAGGGCAAGAGCGCCTTCGATGTTTTTCTGTACGAGCAGACTATCCTGACCGCGTGGCGGCGTGCCCAGCTGACCGCGCATGGCGTAGATCACAACCAGGATCAACGGCGGGACGATGAATTCCTTGGTGTTGTAAACGATGCCGAAAACCTTGCCCAGGATAAATTCCTTGGGTGACAGATCGGTGATGAGCAACAAGTCGAGCGAATTGAGATCGCGTTCCGATGTGATCGATGTCACCGATTGAGCGCTGATCAGCAGCAAGCTGAGAATCGTCACCGGAACGATGCCCCAGGCGGCGGCGAACTCCGCGCGCTCCATCAAAAACAGTGAATAATAGCCGATCAACCCAACGACCACGAAATAGGCAAGCTTTACCACCAGCGGACGATTCCCGTAAGCACGCGTGGCAATCTCGCGCCACAAGATCGGATTCGCCCAGACCGGCCTGGCCTTGCCCGGCGCAGCATGGATGCGATCGGGGTCTGCGTCCGTGGCATCCGCCTTGGCTGCACCGACCAGCTCACGCTGCATAATCGGTTCGCCACTCGGATTCCAGACGCGCAGCTTGTACATCCCGATTAGATTGAGTAACGCGGCGATACCGAGCATCGCCAGCGCGAACTGGCGAGGCGTCGTCAGCCCCGCCGCATCCTCGGGCCGATTGATCGCTTCCGCCAAGGCGAGGAATGGCTCCAGCGTTCGCCTGGCCTGGGCGATCGCGTCGGCGTCGAGGCCTGACTCGCCCAACCCGATCATGTTGACGAGATAGGGCGTGACAGCCAACGCATTGACAAGGCACAGGTACAAGACGAGGAACAGTACCGTCATCGCCAGGGCCTGGAATGTCTTCTCACGCCACAGCGCGATCAATCCGCCAAGCGAACCGGCCGCGAATGATGCCGTCGTCAGCACAAGCATCACGTCGACGATCTGCCAGGGATCGATGCCGCCCAGCAAAGCCAACAACGCGAAGACCGGAATAGAGCCGAGGAGAAGCAGAATGATTTGAAAGAGACTGCCGCACAATTTGCCCACGACGATTTCGTCGTTACGCAATTCGGTCAACAGTAGTAACAGAAAGGTGCGGCGGTCTTTTTCCAGAGAGATCGTGCTTGCTGCTGAGAGGGCTGAAAAGAACATCAGCAGCGTGAGTTGGACATAGGCGAGGATTTGAAACGAGAGCAGGCCGAATCGCGCGAGATCGCCCAGCGTGGGGACATGTTCCCAGCCGACGGTCGTCTGCCAAGTTGTGAAGAGCAGCACCCACAGCGTGCCCAGGTAGAAAGCGCGCGTGAGATAGTGCCGAGACCGTCGCGGCAAAATCAACCATTCGCGAATAAAGATCGGTCCGAGCATGATACGTTCGCTACCCTCATCAGATCTGTGCGTGGGATTACTACGTGGCGAGATGTCGAATGGTTTACAATCGTATTGTTTTAGAGCGGAAGGTGAGATGGACAATAGCGAAGGGCGACCGTTATGAATTCGTCGCAGGCTCTATGGTCACAATACGTTCCAGGCGGTCCTCGATTTTGCCGCGAGCATGTCGATTGCGTTGGTTGCGAACGTAGGTTTTGACCCAGTCGAGATCGCGCGTTCCAAAGCTAACGACGCCGTAGCCGGCCTGCCATTCGAGAGATTTCTGGCTTAGTTTTTGATTGATATCGTGCGACGAGGCGCCTTTGAGTTTGCCGACGAAATCGCTGACAAGTATAGTGGGCGCGATGCTGATGCAGAGATGGATATGGGTTTCAATGCCGCCAATTTCGTGAATGAACACGCCGGGGGTGTCGATGCATTTGCTGCGTAAAAATTGGTGGACGATGGTTTCGATCTTTGGTTCGAGCAGAGGTAGGCTGCCTTTGGTATGCCAGGTGAGATGGAGATTGATTTCGGCGTAATAATTGCGAGCCATTGGCGACTCCAAGAAACAAGGGAACCTGTCGTTTCGGCAGTGTACGAAATCGAGAGTATCGGGCACGTAGCTGGTGTTCAGCAGAAGCTCCGTTTACGGGGCTTTCGCGTTTCGATGTAGCCCCGTCGTTTACGACGGGGTGACGGGATGCAGCAATCATATGTGTTAGGGCCGTTCACCGTCCTTCTCGCTGGGATTGGCTTTAGCCAATGAAAGCAGTATCGGCTAAAGCCGGCCCTAGCGAGAAGCCCCGTAAACGGGGCTTCTCCGAAATCCACGCCATCACTGGACCCGTCGTAAACGACGGGCCTACAGCTTCGGCAAACGCCCGTAAACGGGCGTCGGGCCTTGGCCAACGTCGAATTCGTCGCTTTTCAATCTTGGCCTCCGACATGATTGGCCATCGCGCTGTATAATAAAATCCAGCCTACCCCCACCGTCCACACGCCTCGTTGTGTATCGCAATTGGGAGACTCCGCAATGTTTCGTTCCCACCTTCGCATTTCATTCGTGGCAATCTTCATCACCAGCGCACCGTTGTTCGCGCAAATGCCATTGCACACGCGGATCGACGCGCAGATACAGAAAGGCCTGAAGGCAGCTCCTGCCGTTCGTTCGAGCGACGCGGAGTTCCTTCGCCGTGTGTATCTCAGCCTCACCGGCGTCATCCCATCAGCACCGGAGGCACGGGCGTTTTTCGCCGACAATGCACCCGACAAACGCACGAAACTCGTTGACAAATTGCTGGCGAGCGATGGTTACACGCGGCATATGACCGACCAGTTCGATGCCCTGCTTATGGATCGCCGCGCGGACAAGCACGTCAAACGGCCCGAGTGGCGCGCGTTTTTGCAAGCGTCTTTCGCCGCCAATAAGCCGTACGATCAGTTCGTTCGCGAAATGCTGTCCGCCGACGGCAGCGATCCGAAGACGCGCTCGGCGGCGAAATTTTACCTCGACCGCGATGGCGAACCGCACCTGCTGACCAAGGACATCACGCGACTGTTTCTCGGCATGAACCTGCACTGTGCTCAATGCCACGACCATCCGCTCGTCGATGCTTACAAGCAAGACTACTACTACGGCGTCATGGCGTTTTTCAATCGCAGCTATGTCTTCACGGATCCGAAAAGCAAGCTGGCGGTTTTCGCCGAGAAGGCGGAAGGTGATGTCTCCTACGAATCGGTGTTCGTTGCCAAGGTGAAGAAAAGCACCGGTCCACGATTGCCGGACGGTAAGCCAATCGTCGAGCCGAAGTTTGAGAAAGGCAAGGAATACACCACGGCCGTTGCGAAAGGCGAGCGTGCAGTGCCGAAGTTCAGCCGGCGAGCTCAGTTTGCCGACTTGATCGCGAGCAAGGACAACACCCGTTTCGCGCGGGCAGCAGTGAATCGAATGTGGTACTTCATGATGGGCCGAGGCATCGTCGATCCGGTGGAGTATGATCATCCGGCGAACGCGCCGTCGCATCCCGAATTGTTGCAGATGTTGACGGAGGAATTCGTCGCCAGCAATCACAACGTCAAGACACTGCTGCGGGCGATTGTGCTCAGCGAGACGTATCAGCGATCGAGCGAGCCACCGAAGGGCGTCGAGATCGATCCGAAGGCCTATAACGTCGCAAGCCTGAAATCGCTGTCGCCGGAACAGTTCGCCTGGAGCATGATGGAAGCCGCCGGATTGCTGGCGACGGAGCGCAAGGCACAAGGCGCGAATCCGAACGAGGCTGGCATCTACGCCAAACTTGCCGCCCCCGTCGCGAATATCGTAAATCTGTTCGGCACGCAACCGGGCGACCCGGCCTACGGACAGGATTTCGAGGCGACGCTCGACCAGACGCTCTTCCTGCTCAACGGCGCCGTGTTGCGCGATTGGCTTGCTGTTCGGCCCGGAAACCTGCTCGATCGGCTGAACGCTGAGAAGGACGCCAATCGCGTTGCGGATGAGCTTTACCTCAGTGTGCTGACACGCACGCCGAGCGCCGAGGAGCGCAAGGAAGTTGCCGATTATCTTTCACGCCGGGGCGAAAACCGCGCCATGGCATTGCAAGATTACGCATGGGCGCTTTTGACATCAGCGGAGTTTCGTTTCAATCATTAGCATGTCGAGATTTCGCTTGCGGTTGAGCGTTCGCATGGCGCAGTGCGAGCGCTAAGCCGCAAGCGGAATCCCGTTCGCCTAGACAACCTCCTCCTCATCCTCATCCTCATTCTCGTCGTCGAATTCATCTTCATCATCGTCGATGCCGCTGCCGAAATGGTCGAACATCTTGGAGAAGATGTCCATGAATTGCGGATTACGGGCGTCGATTTGTTGGATGAACTCTTCTTTCTCTTTGAGTTGATCGAGAAACTGTTCCTGCAATTCGCCGCGTGGTATTTGCTCGATGAGGCGGCGTGCGTCATCGATATGCTCCTGCGCGAGATGCGTTTTTATTTCGCGTGTCTTCTCGACGAGGTAGTAATCGACGTAGGACAAACGGAAGAGCGGGTTTTTGAGGAAATGCTTTCTCGCGTAACCGAGACAGCTAAGCCAGGGTTTGCGAGCTTCGATCGTTGCGAGGCCGGCGACGAGTCGTTCCATCTGCGACTCGTTGAACGCCTGGTACGGGATTTTTTCGAGGAACTTAAGGATTGTGTTTTCCTGCGTTTTTTGGCCGTGAAACGTGCCGGCGTGCGTCGTGCGTTGCTGGGCGGCACTTTCGATGAGCATGAGAATTTCTGCGGGCGTAGGCGTTTGCTCCAACGCGGCTTTAAGATCGCTGGCGAAGCGTTTCTTCTGCTTTTGCGTCAGCTTGGCGCGGACACTTTCGCCGACGAGCGCATAGCGAACCGCCAGACGCTGATCGGTATCCACTAGTGCTTGCGTCACCAATTCGTCGGCACGTGTGTCGCACGTCGCCTTGACTTCGAGTATCGCCCACTGCGCCAGGAGTGGCGTTTTCGCCCCTTCCCAAATTTGCAGTGCCCGTGCGTATTGCCCACGCGCCTCGACGAACTTTAGCTTCTCGGCGAGGTACAGGCCCCATTGTTGGCGAATGCTCGCCAGCATGCGGCGGAGGCCAAGTTCTAGCGGATTGGCTTGCATCGCTTTTTCGCAATATTCCTCGGCCTTCTTGAATTCCTTGCAATCCATGCACAACTCGCTGAGCGCTTCGAGCGTTTGGGCATGATCGGGAAATCGTTTGAGCAACTCCTGGCCGATCTTTTTCGCCTTCGGCAACTTATTGGCGTCGCGATAAAGCTCAAAGAGCAAGAGATAATTCGCCAGGCGGTCGGGCGCGAATTCGATCGCTTTTTCGAGGCATTTCTCGGCCGATGGTTTCATGTGGCTTGATGCCTGCATCAGAGGCGCGAGCGGGTGCATTGATTTGCCTCGCGACGATCGTTTCGGGCTGGCGTTGAATGCCATGCGTGACCAAACCATCGCCTGCATGGCCTGGCGTTGGTTTGCCGGCCACGAATTCGGAGCGAGTTCAACGCTTCGGAGGTAGTCCTGCCAGGCGTCGTTAGCCTCGCCAAAGATGCCGCGAAACTCCAGTGCGAGCGCTGCCATTCGGTCGAGGTTTGGATCATGAACGGGCGGGCCGAAAACGCGACGGTAGCGGTCGATGTCATCGGGATGGCCCCACTCAATGACGGCCCAGTAGAAGCAGTTGGCGAGCCGCGGAAATAGCTGCGGATGATCGCGCCGCAGCACGCCGGCAGCCACCTCAACTTTGCGAAACGCCGGCGCAAGGTTTTGCGTGTGCAGCATCGGCCCCAGCTCGCGCAGCGTAGCCACGAACGGCAGGCGCTGCTGATTGAGGATCTGCGCCTGCAGGGCCTTTTGAACGCTCGCTGGTTGAGCCTGGAGGAATTCAGGATCGATGCCAGCACGCAATCCGCGGGCGAGTTGGGACGGCACCCGGCTAGGATCGAGGCGACGCCAATTGTCCAGAGCCTTGGCGTCATCGTTGGCGACATAGGCGATCAGCCCACGCAGCAAAACCTTCCATTCCAGGAAAGGCGATTGCAGCCCGATCGCCTGCAGCGCGGCGCGTGCTTCCTCATCGCGTCCCGTCTCGTAATGCGCGAACGCGCCCAGCGTGGCGTCGATGCCGGCGTGAAGCTCGACAGGCAGATTCTTCTTGCCGCTCTTGCCCTGGGCTACCACCGCATCGATACATCTGTTAAACATTTTTGCACGCAACACCGTGTCGCTGATCGTCGGCAGCACCGCCAGGGCCTGAGCGACGGCGCCGCATTCGGTCAACCCTTGCAGCACCTTAACCATCAACTCCGGCGAACAGTCTATCGTCAACAGGTTTGAATAGACCGTGATCGCGTCGACGGTGCTGCCGACTTCATGAAGTTGCCGGGCGCGTTCCAGCGTCACCTGCCTGAGCAATTCGCGATTCGCTTCAGTTTGGTCGTTTTTGTAGAGCTGGCGCGTCAAATCCAATGCTTGCTGGGTGCGACCTTCGTCGCGTGCCTTGGCGATGCGGTCGCGGATGTTCAGTGACGGTTCCGGCTTGTTGTGCGTCTTGGACATGCGTCGATCCTTCGATGGTTGGCGATTTTCTATGAATTATGTGAATCACGGGAAAAGTCCAGATTCTCAATCTGCGTAGCATGCGCAGTTTTTTCAGAGCCGATAGCGTAAGCGATAGACGAAAGCCACCAACGCTTTCATCTGCGGCTCTGGCTTGGGCGATTCAATCTGCTCCTTACGGAGCTTGGCTCGTCAATCCGGATTTTATTCTCGGCCGCTTAGTGTACAATATCCCCCATGGTGCATCAACACCTTGAGGACTCCGCCATGTCGAAATCATCGCTCTCCTGCCTGGTGGGATCGCTGCTATTCGTCGCGGGCTGCTTCCCCGTCGAACTGGATGTGAACGGCAATAGCGAGCTTCTCGTTGCTCGCCAGGAAGGGTTCTTCGTCTACGATCCCGCCTCGCATAAGGCATCCATGTTGCTCGCTGCCAAGGGGGAGCGGCCTGTGTTCGCACGCTTCGCACCCGATGGCCGACAGGCGCTGCTGGTCACCAACACGCGCTCGATCGATGAGTATCGCTTCGCTGTCATGAATCTACCCGGGAGCACGCCACGGACCATCTACACTGGGCGAAACACGGCCCTGGCGTTGTTCTCGCCTGATGGAAAATATCTGGCGGTTTCGCGCGTCGCCGAGAAGGAACGCAAGAATGCCGCCAATACGAACGAGATTCTACTCATCGATCTCGCCAACGACAAAACGACTACGCTGCTTGAAGAGACGCTGTTTTCGTTTCGCTGGTTCAACGACTCTAAACGATTAGCGCTTTTCAAAATCGAAGACACCAACGATGGAGCCATGACCGGACACGTCGTTGAGTTCGACATTGCCACGAAGAAAGAGAAACGCCTCGCCTCTGCGGTGTCTGGCCAAACGATGTGCATCGAACTCAGGCCTGACCAGCAGTCGATCGTCTTCTCCGCAGCCAATGCAGCCAAGCCAGGTGTGAATCTTGACAGCCCGGAAGTGCAGGCGGGACTCGGCACGTCGCTTTGGCAGTGGAACGCAAAAGACGGCAGCGTAACCAAAATAGACGATCACGCGGAGTACGCACGCTTTTCCCCCAAGGGTGACAGAATACTACTCGCGCGAATGGATCGGACCGGACAAGGCGAACTGCGCATCGCCAACGCCGATGGCCGTGGCGCAAAGAAATTGATCGACAACGTAACCCTGTCGATCACCCGCGACGTGATGCTGCCCGGTTGGCTCAACGACGATACGGTGTATTACTTCACGACGCGCCACACCTACGGCGCCGGCGAAAAAGCCTTGGCCCTGATGACGATCGGCACCGATGGGAAAAATCAGAAAAGCATCCAGGCCGCGCTGGATCACGTGGTAAGCCAGATCGTAAAAAACTTGCCGGAACCGGACCCGAACAGCGACATCGGCGTGCTGAACGATCCGGCTCCTGTCCCCGAAAAGAAAGAAGTCGAACGCGCCCAGGTCCAGCGTGGATGGACAGCCACCGTGTTCAGCACCGACGGTCTGGTCGTGTTCGCTGCCACGACGTTGATCGTTGTCGTGCTGGCCGTTTTTTTTATTCGCCGAGTGCGTCGTCCAACGAAAAAGCCGGAAACGCCGGCGTGACGCCTGACCGCTAGCCAGTATTCCCGCTTGCGGCTTAGCGCTTGCGTGGGATATTCCGAGCGCTAAGCCGCAAGCGAAAAACAGGCAAACACCCTTCACGGAACAAGGACCAATGATGACACGCATGCAACGAATCGTCCTGGCGTTCCTTGTCGCGATACCCGGCTGTTTCCCGATCGATCTCGATACCAACAACAAAGGCGACTTACTGATCCCGCGTGAAGAAGGATTCTTCCTTTACGATTGGCGCTTAGGCAAAACGACGCGCCTGCCATGGCACGGCAACGGACTACCCGTTTACGCTCGCCTTGCGCCCAACGCAACGGATGTCGTGCTGGCGTCCTCAATCCAGAAAGGCCTCGCCAAAGAGTTCCGCCTGGAGGTCATGCCGATCCAAGGTGGAGAGCCACGATTGCTCTACAAGACCGACAAGAAAAACGGGCACAGTGCCGTCCTTTCACCCGATGGCAAAAAACTGGCCGTGGTCCAGTTTGACAGCGTTTTGCAAAACTACATGCCGGAGATTCACATCGTTGAACTCGCCAACACCAAGAGTTCGTTGCTCGCGGATAAGGCCGGCCCGTTCGTGCATTGGCTTCCCGATTCCAAGAGATTGCTGACCATCAAGATCGATGAGGAAGTAGATGGAACGCACGAACACCTCGGCCGGATCGGCCTCATCGACGCATCGGATGGCTCATTTTCACCGCTGGCGATTCTATTTGGCGACCGTGCCGATTTCTTTGCAAGCTCGCCGGATCTCAAGCGTGTCCTGTTCAGCGCTTATTCCGCGGGCAAAGATGGCCTGAAGCTGGACCCCAAGGATGCGAAGAACCGAGCACTCTTCGAGCTTGATCTCGATACCAAAGCGGTGCGTAAATTACCGGGACTGGATCGCGAAATCGAGTTCGCACGTTACGCGCCGGATGGCAAAAGGGTTCTGCTCGTCGCCACGCGCCAGAGCCGGTTCCTGCTCGAACGATGCGACCTGATCGTCACGGATGCCGACTTGCAAAACCCGACGGTCGTGGCCAGGAATGCCAATCTACGACACATCGGCTCGACCCGAAGTATGCCCGGCTGGCTTGACGATAAGGCAATCTATTATTTCGCAAAGGTCAACGTGTACGGCACCGCCGGCCACGCCATTCATCTGCGCATCGTCAACGCCGACGGCAGCAACAATCGCGACGTGCAACCGGATATCGACTTGGCCGTCGAGGCGCATGCTCGTTAGCCCGACGCGCAAATTTTGAAGTTGCGACTAGCTTTTTGCAATTGTGTCAGAGCCACGCACGAAGTAAGTGGTCTTATACTCGGCACAGTAGAAATTGTCGCTTTTCCGAACCCATAAAAACATTTTCGAGCCGCGACTGTCAGGGAGCGGCCGACATAAACCGCACGGCATCCTGTCGGCCGCTCCCTGACGGTCGCGGCTCGGAAAAACGACAAACCCAACCGTCGAAAGTATAACTCACCGCGATTTGAAATTCAAACCACTTACTGCGTGCGTGGCTCTGACGAGATTATAAGGCTAACGACAACTTTTGCGACTCCGACCTTGGCAGGTTCGAGGAGGGAGGATATGATGGAGCAGACGTTCACTATCTCCGATTGACATGCCTGCGCACCGGGCGCATGCGCGGCGATGGTGCGTCCTGAGGCGTTACGATGCCACGATTGCTATTTTGCCCGCGTGGCCATCGTTGGCATGACACCGCCGAAGACACGCCGATGCCCTCGGACGACTCGCTGTCGTGCCCGATCTGCGGCATGTCGGGCAGCAGCGCCGAAGATCCGCCGACGAGCGGAACGGATGCTGCCCCGACTGTGGTGCAGAGCACGCCTGCCATTGCGGGAACGCACTCGGTTTTCAACCAAGCGCCGCCAGTTTTGCCGGAATTCGATATTCTCGAAGAGATCGGTCGCGGCGGCATGGGCATCGTCTACCGCGCCCGCCGACTTGAGGACGGGCAGATCGTGGCCGTCAAAGTCATCCGCAAAGATCGCTTGCAACACGAAGAAGCCGTGCGACGCTTTCGTCGTGAGGCCCAGGCGGCGTCGCGGCTGAGCCATCCCAACATCGTCAGCGTGCTCGATTCCGATCACAGCGGCGATACGCATTTTCTCGTCATGGAATTCGTGCCCGGCGTCACGCTGGAAAAGCTCGTCGACACGAACGGCCCGCTCTCTATTCCCGAAGCCTGCGAATTCATGCGACAGGCCGCGCTGGGGTTGCAGCACGCCCACGAACAGGCGTTGGTGCATCGCGACATCAAGCCATCCAACTTCATGGTCACCACAGGCCCCACCGGCGAGCGCGTCATTAAACTGCTCGACATGGGTGTCGCCCGCATGCTCACGCTCGGCGGCGCGACGCCCGGCGAATCGCTCAGCACGCTGACGCAAGGCGGTTCCGTGATCGGCACAGCCGACTACATCGCACCGGAGCAGCTGGAGAACCCGCACGGCGCCGACATTCGTGCCGACCTCTACAGTCTCGGCTGCACGTTCTACTTTGTGCTGACGGGCCGCGTTCCGTTTCCCGGCGGCAGTCTGATTTCAAAGCTGGACAAGCAACGCTGGCAGAACCCGACCGCGATCGAGAGCCTGCGAGGCGATGTTCCGCCAGCGGTGATCCGCGTCGTCGCTAAACTGATGGAGAAGAAGCCCGCGAACCGCTTCGACACGCCCGGCCGACTCGTCGAGGTTCTGACAGCTCTTGTCAAGCATGAATACGACGATCCGCCGATTCCGCGCCTGGAGATTCGCGAGATCCGCCGATGCACGGGACACGCCGACGCCGTCTGGTGCGTGCGATTTTCGCCCGATGGCACGCGCATCGCCTCGGCAGGTAAAGACGGCCTCGTGCTGCTCTGGGACGCCCAGACCGGCCAGCAGGTCCACAAACTGCCGAAGCATCCCGGCGAGGTCCGTGCCGTGGCGTTCGCGAACACCGGCGATCTGTTCGCCACGGCAAGTGGGTTCACGATTCGCCTCTTCGACCTCCGCACCGGCACCGAGACGCGGAAACTCAGCGGGCATACTGGTTCGATCAAATGCCTCGTGTTTTCGCCGGATGGTAAGCGGCTGGCCTCTGGCGCCGACGACAAATCAATTCGTCTGTGGGACACGCAGACCGGACGCGAGGTGCAACGCTTCACTCGCCACGCCGCCGGGCTCACTGCGCTCGCCTACATCGGGCAGACGAACCATGTCGTTTCCGCAAGTCGAGATCAAACGGTTCGCCTCTGGGATCTACGCAGTGGACTAGAAGCTGAGGCATTTGACGCCCAAGCAGGCAACGTGCTCGATGTTGCCGTCAGCCCCGATGGCATGCGCATCGCCTCCGCGCATTTCGACACGATCTTGCGCATTTGGGATGTCGCATCGGCACGCGAAATCGGCCGCTGTGTTGGCCACAAGCAGATGGTCTCGGCGCTCGCCGTCACGCCCGACGGCGGCCGGCTCGTTTCGGCGGGCCAGGATCAGACGGTGCGGCTTTGGGACCTGGGCGATTTCAGCGAACTGACATCATCACCACGGCACGCTGCTGGCCTGCACGCCTTGGCTGTGGCACCAGATGGCAGGAGCGCCGCCGTTGCCGCGGGCGACAAACATGTGCTGGTCTGGGCGCTGCCGTGATGCCTCCCGTATAGCCGCTCGCCTCTGGCGAAGGCAGGCGAATGGCTAAAACAAGAAATTCAATGGCGTTCGCCGCTGTTCTTTGGTAGAATCACGCCGTACCCCCGCCACCTTTTGAGGTGTCTCATGCGCCAATCACTCCTTTCTCGCCGAAACCTTCTCCAGCTCGGCGGCGTCGGTATGCTGGGTTTGAGCCTGCCCAACTTGCTACACGCCACAGCCAATACGCGCGAGCCTGGTCGGCGGCGCGGCGAGAAATCGTGCATCTTCATCGTGCAATACGGCGGGGCCAGCCATCACGACAGCTGGGATATCAAACCCGATGCACCCGACGACATTCGCGGACCGTATCGCCCGATCGCGACCAGCGTGCCCGGCACGCAAATCGGCGAACTGATGCCCAAGCTCGCCAGCCTCGCACATCGCTATACACTCATTCGCTCGATGACCCATTCGAACGGCGGGCACGACGGCGGCATGCACATCTGCATGACCGGACATGCCGCGCCGACGGTTGACACGCCCTACTTCGGCTCGGTCGTCGCCAAAGTCAGGCCATCGACTGCGAACATGCCGTCTTATGTTTGGCTGCAAAACCTCGCCGGCGATGTGCAACCGCGCTACCTCACCGGCGGCTTCCTCGGCGCATCCTATAGCCCACTCCGCGTCGGCACCGACATGGACAACCCCGCCGAGCCTGGCTTCCGCGTTCGCGCTTTTGACACGCCGATCGACATCTCGCCTGAGCGCATGAGGCAGCGCTTGCAACTCATGCAGCGAGCCGAACCGTCGCTGGCGCCCACGAGTCCGTCAGCCAATTCGATGCAGATGTTCCAGGAACGCGCTGTCGATCTCGTCACCGGTCCGCAGGCACGGCGAGCGTTCGATCTCGAAATGGAATCGACGCGCATGCGCGATCGTTACGGTCGTCATGCCATTGGCCAAAATCTGCTGATGGCCCGACGGCTCATCGAATCGGGCGTGCGTCTCGTCAGCGTCACCGCCTGGGCGGGCCTGCCGCCGGGCGAACGCTTTCGCAATGTGCAGACATGGGACATGCACGGCAACGGTGCGGGCCTAGGCAGCATCTTCGGCACCGGCGCGTTCGGCCTCGGCTGGGCGTTGCCGAACGTCGATCAATCGGTGTCCGCGCTGCTCGAAGATCTGGAAGTTCGCGGCATGCTGGAGGACACGCTGGTCGTCATGGTCGGCGAGTTTGGCCGCACTCCGCGCATTACCAACGGCGGGCGCGATCATTGGCCTGCGGTTTACTCTGCGATGTTGGCCGGCGGTGGCATCCGTGGCGGTTACGTGCATGGTTCCTCGGATCGGCAGGGCGGCTATGTGCGTGACGCCGGCGTTCGGCCCGAAGCGTTCGGCGCGACGCTGTTCCACGCGCTCGGCATCCCGCCGGAGACACGCCTCAGCCCCGATGGCTTCACTCGCCCCGCGAGCACCGGCCAACCGGTGATGAGTCTGTTTGCGTGAGGTTTGTCGGCCTGGTCAATTATTGAGAGTCGTCAGGAAATCGGCAATCGCAAGCCCGTGAGTTCCTACGCCGCAGGGTTTTTGCGTGCGAGTTTGAGCAGGAATCGCTCGAATTGCATGCGTGGCGCCAACACGCTGTTGCCTCGCAAATCCATGTTCAGTTGCAACAACCAATCGAAGAGCTTGTCCAACCGGCGTCGGCCGAGGTGACGCAGCTGTTCTTCCG
Source organism: Gemmataceae bacterium (assembly GCA_009697105.1). GTDB lineage: Bacteria > Planctomycetota > Planctomycetia > Gemmatales > Gemmataceae > SIAQ01. The sequence continues at coordinate 48,820 of SIAQ01000018.1, forward strand.
CGGATTTGACGGCGAATGGCGGGACGCCCGCTTGCGCCAACGCCGCACCGAGTGATGAACCCAGCGACGCCAGCCGGCCTGCCTGCGCCAACCGCCGAAGCTGCATGCTGAACGCACCGATGACGCGCATCGGCTCCTCGCCTTGATCGAATAGCCGATCGAGAATCGCCAACGCGCCTTTGACATTGCCGGCGGCGATGGCGTCGAAGATTTTGAAGATATCCGCCGCCCGGTTGTTGCCCACCAGACGATCGACATCGGGTACATCGATCTTCGAATTCTTGCCCACGTAAATCGACAGCTTCAGCAACTCCTGATCGAGCAACCCCATCTCCGGGCCGACGTGATCGACGAGCAGATTCGCCGCCGGCGTCGGCAGCTGCTTTTGATACTCGGTAACGGCCCATTCGGCACACCACTGGGCCATCTTGTACGCGGGCGGGGCCTTGCAGGCGATCGTCGCGGCATTGTCGATCAGTTTCGCCAGGCGCGTGTTGGCCGCCCAGGTCTTGACATCGAGAATGAGTAGACTCGTCTCGGGCAATCGCAGCAGACGCGTCTCGAGTTCGGTGCGGTACTTCGTGACGAACGGATCCGCGTTCTCGACGAGCACGACGCGCTTCGGATCGAAAAACGGCACCGTCTCCAGATCGTCGAATACTTCCGCAAATGTTGTCTTATCGCCGGCGCGAACGGACACCGACTGCTCGTCGGCATCCTCGCCGAGCGCACGCTTGCGGAGTACGCGGATCACTCGACGTTTGAGGAACGGCTCGTCGCCATACACGATGTAAAGCGAGCCGAGCTTGGATTTGGAGTTAGCGAGAAAAGGAAGGGCGTCCATGTGCGATCTCGTCCTGTTTTCCGCTTGCGGCTTAGCGCTCAAGTGGATTCATCCGAGCGCTAAGCCGCAAGCGGCAATCAAAGGCGGCACGTTATTTCGGCCGGCAGTAGTTCAGCGTCATCAGGGCGTAGCCGGTGACGAGGTTTTCGTCAGCTTCCATCCAGTTGGCGGCGGAGTTGGCGAAGCTGCCATCGGGGCGTTGGCGTTTGGCGATTGCGTGGGTGATGTCCTTGCGCCAGTCGTGTTTGACGCCTTTGCTATCGATGACGTGGTCGATGCCAAGTGCGTCGAGGCTTTTGGCCATGGTGTTGTAATAGTAAAAAAGGCCCCACTGGGAACGGACCTCGGGCATGCCGGGGTTTTTGTCGACGGTGTAGTTCGCCTGAATCCATTCGACCGCTTTCTTGACGCGCGGATCGTCTTTGGTGACGCCGCAATAGATCATGCTCTTGATGCCGGCGTAGGTCATGCTGCCATAGCCGGGCAGGGCGCCGTTGTCGAGCGGGGCATCGACGACTTTGGTGGCCCCGCCGGTCGCGCCAGTGTAGATGAAGCTGCCGTCGTCGATGAGCTTGGCCCAGGGGCGGTCGTTGGTTTCGCCTTTGATATTTTGGCAACGGCTGACAAAGAGCAGGGCTTTCTTATACGCGGGATCATTAGGCGAGACGCCGGCGGATTTGAGGGCGTCGAGGAACATCTGCGTGTTGGATAGATCAGGGCGCGATTTGCTGTCGTAGCCGGCGCCGCCGAAGAAGTCACTCGATTGGTCCTTTCCGTCGTCCTCGTCCCATTGGAGTTTTTTGAGAAAGGCGACGGCATCGCCGATGATCGCCTTGTACTTGTCGTCCTGCTTCGCTTCAACCAGTGCCATGACGTTGATGCTCGTGACATAGTTGAGCAGCTGGACCTTGGGGTCCTTGCCGGCGATATGTTTCTTCTCCGTATTGACGAGACCTTCGATGTAGCTGAGGGCCTTCTTACCCGTAGGATCCTGTGGCGTGGCCTGGCCGGTTTTCAGAAGGCCGGTGAGGACGATGCCCGTGACGCCCGGCGTCTTGTCGGTGCTCCAACCGCCGTTCTTGTCTTGCGTGCCACGCACATACTTGGCGGCGTTCTGCACGACGGCATCCCACGCCGCCTGGGTCGGACCGATTTTGGTTTGGCCGGCGGTTACGACGTGAACCGTTGCCGCGAGCGCGATGCATGCGGTGATTGCAGCAAGTATGGTTTTCATTATTGGCGTCCTCGTCTATATAGCCCGCCATTAATGGCGGGTATTTTCAGGGAATATTCAAGCCCAGGGGTGAGGTACTCCGAACCCTTGGGATCATCCCAGCGCGATCCCAGAGGTTCGGAGTACCTCACCTCTGGGCTTTTCTACGTTCTTTCTCACTCCCCGCCGCGAATCGCTTTCACGGCCCGGCGGACCTCTTCGTTATACGGCAGATTACCTTCGGGTGGCGCAGGATCGTTCAGCATTTCGAGCAACCGTGGCAGCGCCGCCTTGGCGTCGGGGCCGATCTTGGCCAGGGCCCGAATCGCCTCGATTCGGGCCGAGGTGCGTTCACCCTCCGGCAGAACCCAGATAGTGCCGAAGGTGTCGAGGTGCATTGCCTGGTCCACGAATTTCGGGTCCAGCACGCGCATCAGAAGAGGAACCGCCTCTTTCGCCTCTTTGCCAAGGCTACCAGCAGCACGCGCGGCGGCGGCAAAGGCGCGGTACTCACGATTGGCGAGCGTATCGAGAATAAATGGCAGCGCTTTCTGGGGCATGCCAATGTCCGCCAGCGTCAGCTTCATGAGGACACGAAGTGCATTAACTTTGTCGCGTCGGTTCCGCTCCCGGTTACGTTCGCCATCGATTTCTTTCGGCGGATTTTTGTCGAAACGCTCTCTCTCAATCAGCAAGTCGATGATCACGTCGCCACAACTCGCCGCCCCGGGGCCGATCGAACGGCAGGCGTCAAGGAGAACGCGCACCAGCTCTGGGTTGGTCGTGGCATCCGTGCGTTTGAGCGCCTTGGCGAGCGCCGGCACGGCCGACTTTCCAGACGGACCAGATCGCTTCAGGTGGATGGCCGCGAGATCTCGGCCGTAGGGATCAATATCGCCAAGACGGTCGGCGAGCACGGCGACGATACGCTCATTCTTGGCGTCCAATTTCGCCACTGCCGCGACGGCTTCCCGATTGACGGCGATGATCGCATCGTGCCTCCCCGCATCGTTCGGACCGAGCGGCTTGCCCAGCGCGTCGAACATCGCCTTCGCCGCTTGCGGATCACTGGCTCCCGCATGGCCCAATGTGCGCACCATCACGCAACGGAGGTAAGTCGGCAGGTCTTCGCCAAGCGCTTGCAAGAGCAGCGGGACCGTGAAGTCGGCTTTAGGCCCGGCGTTCTGAATCGCCGTCAATGTCGGGTAGGCGCCATCCGCATCGTTCCATTCAATGCGGGTCATTTTCTTGAGCATCGCCAACGACGGCTCCGGCATCGCCTTGACTTTGCCAAGGGCGTGAAATGCTTTCAGTTGAGTTCTTACGTCCGTGTCCTTGAGATGTTTTTGGATGGCCGGCACCGCTTCTTTCGCGGCCGGCCCCATCGCCCCCAGGGCATCGAGCAGGTTCCAAATGCCTTCTTCCCCAACGCCGCTCAACTTCAGATAGGCGGTGTAGGCCGTGACCACCTCGGGCGTCACGTAGCCAATCTCGTGGAGTGATTTAACGGCCGCGTTGCGAATGTAATATATCTCCGAATTCTTGAAGAGATGGAAGAGCTTTTCGGCCGCCGGCCTGGCCTTGGGTCCGAAATAACCCAATCGGTTTACGGCATAGTACCTGAGCGTTTTGCGATCTTGGTAATCCAACAGCTTTGTCAAGACCGCGACCATTTCTTCGGCAGGCATCTTCCAATCAGATAACTTGACGAAGGCCGCGATCTGCTTTTCCTCATCGACGCCATCCGCGAGATTGGCCAGGATGTCTTGAAGCTCCGCCGCCAATCGCTTTTCTTCCGCTTGCCTGACGATCTCGGCAAACTTCCGGCGCACCGCCTCCTCGGGATCAGCGCCAAGCGAGCGGGCAGTGAAGCCGAGGAAGGCCGCGATCGCAAGGATGCCGACGGCTGCAATGAGATTATACCGCTGACGGGTGAGATTGACGCATTTCCGAGCCGCGACCGTAAGGGAGCGGCCGACATAATCCGCACGGGATCCTGTCGGCCGCTCCCTTACGGTCGCGGCTCGGAAATGTTTTGATCGGTTCGCAAAAGCGACAATTTCTACCGTGCGAAGTATAGTTCTCGGTTTCATTGCAGCGTTCGCTTCTGGAAGAGCCATTGGGGAATCGCCAGGCCGTGTGTCGTACACTCCGCAAAAGGAGTGCCGTCGCCTCTGTTTATTCTAGCGGAAGTTAACGCGAGATGTATAGTTCAATCATGCAACGAGTTGCAGCGAATCGCCGAATCCGATCGCGGCCTGTTCGATGACGAAGATCAAACCAGATGTGATGAGAAAATGCGCAGCAAAAAAAACGCCGCTTGCGGCTTGGCGCTCAAATGGGAGGTTCTGAGCGCTAAGCCGCAAGCGGGGATTCGGGAAGTTACTATTCGCTGTTTACTTACTCGATGATCGCCAGGATATCGTCTTCGGACATAATGAGGTAGTCTTCACTATCGACCTGGACTTCGTTACCGGCATAGTTGGAGAAGAGAACCCGATCGCCTTCTTTCACCAGAAAAGCGGCGCGTTTGCCGGTCTCAAGCAGACGGCCATCGCCAAGGCTGAGGACTTTGCCCTGACGTGGCTTTTCTTTGGCGGTATCAGGCAGCAGGATGCCGCCGGCGGTCTTTTCCTCGGCTTCAACGCGTTTGACCAGAATTTTGTCGTTTAGGGGAATAACTTTCATATCTGCCGACCTTTCAAATCAAATGGTGCTACTTGTGAATGGTGCTATTGTATTAGGAGATTCGTTCAGTGTTTCGGATTAAGGTTCACCCAGCGTCTTTATCTTCGCTTTCGATCATCTGTTGGTAGGCTTTCAGAGCTCGCAGGATCGTGAAAAGCAGCATGCTCTTGCTGACTGGCTTTGGGATGACGCTGTACGCCCGCACCTGAAACGCTTGCTGGATCACTTCTTGCGTCGCATTGGCTGTCACGAGGATGCAAGGCAATAGCGCGTTGATTTGGTGAACCAAATGCACCGCTTCGAGTCCTGTAAGCCTTGGCATCTGCACGTCAAACAGGGCGAGGTGGATCACTTCGCATTGTACGATTTCCAGAGCTTCCTCGCCGGAGGACGCCAACACCGTGCGATAGCCTTCCGGTTCGACGATTTCGCGCAGCGTTTCGCGGCATTCGTCGTCGTCGTCGGCGATCAAAATCGATAATGGCGTGTTCATGGCTGCGGTCATCGCCACTCTCCTTCCGCGGATCCGTCCGTGTTAGAAGCATCCCGCGCTAGCACATTGGGCTAACGTTAGGAATTTTGATACGTGGTACTCAAGGTCCATCCGCGTGCCACGGTTTCTTAGATTCCCTACGCAAGGCGAGCAATGAAACGGTGATGAACAGAATTCTCATTGCAAAATTCATACCGTGCAAGAAATTGGCAGGGTAGATACCGTAACGTATTGGTATATATGAACCATACGCCGACAAAAAACGCAAGCCCATCTCTGGTGATAACGCGCCTCCCTGCCAAAAAATGATGTATCCTGTCAGTCTGGCGGGGCTGGTAGAACCTATCCGAGTCCTCATAGTTTGCATGAATAGAGTAGATAGTGCCAATGACGCAACCGACAGAAAAATAAAATCCTCGTTCCCACGCAGGAGCTTCGGAACGAGGGCGTATTGGCTTTTGTTGGTTGCGTCGAGAAATGAGTAAAACAGAAAAATAAAAAAGAATGGCTCGTTTGGGGCGAAAGGGAAGTTCGGTTTTTCGCGATACATTGATGAAAGTCTTGACTTTTTCCTAACGCCTTCATGACGGAGAGCTAAAGTGTCGATGTAATAATCGGATTTGCTGCTATAGTCCGCGCGATTCGCCAGATTAGCCGCGGAAAACTCAAAGGATATTTATGCGTCGCACTTCGGTGTCAAAACTGCTGTTGGCGTTAGCGCTGAGTATCTGCGGGCCGACGGTCGTCTTTGCGCAACTCGAACCGAAGTTGGACCCGATCGTCATTGACCTGCCGATGGTCGTGCCGGTTCCCGCAGTAATAGATCCGAATATTCCGAATCCCGTCTTTCGTATGCCGCCCGCCGACCCGGCGATTCCCGCTCCGAAATTTGAACTCCCGGTCAGCCCCAACACAGGCCTGCCGCGTCCGGAAGTAGCGCCGGAGTACAATGCCCACGCGATGGCCGTGCTGGCGTTTAACAGCAGCAATTACACCGATCCGCGCTACATCGCCAATTCGTACCATCCCGACGACATGGGCGTCTGGGAAATTCTGCGCGACAGCGGCAAAGAGCAAACGTCGAGGCTGCTGCAGGACTTCAAGAATTTTTACTTGTCCGAAAACATGTTCTACGTTGCCGGCGCGGTCGCCCTCGCCGCCCCGATCGCCAACTCGCAGATGGATCAACGATTCCGCGACTGGTACCAAAAGCAAGGCCGGACGAAACAAGCCGATGATGCCGCTCTCTTCGTCAAAAACTTCGGCGAATTCAAGTACGCGATTCCCGGTTATTTGGCCATGTCACTCAGCGGACGCCTGTTTTCCGATCATCCGTTCATGACGCCGATCGGTGAATTCGGCGATCGCGGCTTGCGGGCGTTGGCCGTCGGCGCGCCGATGGTCGGTGTTTTGCAATACGGTCTCGGTGCGTCCAGGCCGGGATCGCAAGATTCGCGCTGGCATCCATTCAGCGGCGCCAGCAACTCGGCATCGGGTCACACCTTTGTCGGCGCTGTGCCGTTCTTGACCGCCGCCAGCATGGTGGAATCGAAGACGCTGAAGGTGCTGCTCATCGCCGGCTCGATGGCGACCGGGTGGTCGCGCATACATACCGACGATCACTACCTGGCCCAGACTATTTTGGGATGGTCGATGGCTTACCTAGCCGTCGAAGCCATCAGTCGCACCGAAGATCAACGTGGCAAGATGCGCATCGTGCCTCTTATCACGCCCAACGGAGGCGGCATGGGCGTTGAGTTCCGCTATTGAGCCACCGCTTGCGGCTTAGCGCTCGCATGGAATTCTCTGAGCGCTAAGCCGCAAGCGGAATACAAAAGCGAGTCCTACGTCGCCGTGATATGTAACACCGTTTCCGGCAAGATGCGCCGCATTTCTCCCGGTGCTGTTTCCAGATCGATGCCGGTGAACGTCATATCCAGCACTCTGCCAAACAGATCGCCGTGGACGCTTTCGACGTGGACCTGTTTGCCGAGCAGACCAAGCCGCCATTTCCATTGCGTTTCCAGCGTGTGCGCGTCGCCTTGAAGGAGCGAGTCATATTGCGTGTCGAGTTCGGTCAGCAGCGTCTTCGCGACGGTTTCATAGTCGAGCGGCGGCGCACCCATCAGGGCGAGCGAGCAAGCGTCATGCAGTCCGGCCTGGGCGAACTTGTCGGCGGATTGCGACACGTTCAGCCCGATGCCGACGACGGTGGCGAGCGATGATTCGACAGTGCGTTGCTCGATGAGGATGCCGCATACCTTCTTGCCCAGGATGAGCACGTCGTTCGGCCATTTGATCTTCGCTTGAAGATTGGCGAGCTTGAGAATCGTCTCGCACACAGAGACCGCGGCCCAGCCGGTGACGAGAGCTGGCCGACGCAATTCCGGCGGCGGATAGAGCAGCACAGACAGCAACACGCTGCTTTCCGGCGGCGCCTGCCAACTTCGGCCATGTTGCCCGCGCCCGGCACTTTGCGTCCGCGCAAGCACGGCGACGCCGGCGTTCACGTGATCGCCCGCCAACTCCAGCGCGAGCGTGTTCGTGCTCGGCAACCCATCGTAAATGCGCACCGTGCGACCGAGGTGACGCGTGGGGAGCGACCAGATTGTCGGATGGAATTGGTTGGTCATTGACATAGGTATTTCAAGGCGTTAATTTGCATCTGGGGTAATGTACAGACGAAGGTGCTGGAGTTGCGGTGCCAATATAAAGGTAGCGGTCAAGAATTAAGTATGGTGTCCCTCGATCCTCTCATGGTGCCCCCCGATCCGAAGCCGGTCGGGAGGCCGCCAAAAATCGATAAATCCAAGTGAAAACAATGACTCCCGCCTCCTTTTCTTCCCTTGAAAAAATACTTTTCGCTGTTGAACTAAAATAGAAATGTCCGGTCATAACGCAATAGGAATGTCCTCTTTCGCCCTTGGGCAAGGAGGACAGCTATGAGCGTGCAACAGAAAGACCGGATCGAGATGAGCCAGCAAGAACGTGATCGACTCAAGGTGCTGCATG
>SIAQ01000147.1 GCA_009697105.1 Gemmataceae bacterium
TTCTCAGCAGCGTCGAGGTAGTTCAAGAATTTTTCGCCAACGAGGTATTTCATGGCACTGACGACCCCGAACTCGTCCTCGATGCCTCGTGCTGCTTCGCACTGCTCGATCCAGATTTTGTGAAGGTTCAGCATGTTCAGCCTCCGAACAATCAGTTCATCTGGTTCGGTTTATTCGTGGCGGCGAACATGGTCTACATACTGGCGGTGGAGGCGAAATGTGCCGAGATGGATTCTGAGGAAGGGGTAGGAGGCTGACTTAATTCCGGCAAAAAAAGGGGCGAGCGAATCCGCAACGATTCAGGTCAGAATTGACGACCAACTCTCCCTGGCGTCATCCTTTTTTTGCCGAGGAATTTGCCGAATAATTTGCCGAAATCTTGCCAGCCACAAGTCATTTATTTTCAATCACTTAAAGTGCCTCCTGTAGGGCTCGAACCTACGACCCGCTGATTAAGAGTCAGCTGCTCTACCAACTGAGCTAAGGAGGCTTAGGGTGCCAACAGAACGACACCGCGGAAAGTGCAATGGTTCATCCAGTTTATCGGCAGTTTTTCCGTTTGACAAGAGTCTGAGGTGAAAAAACACTCCCGTAACGCTCCTACATTCGATTGGCTTTGTCGTTTGTGATCATTGCAAGCTCGGCCTTGGTCATCGATTGCTCAGTGAGCGCAAGGAGCCAAAGCAGGCCGGGGATCGGTACGAACACCATCAGGAAATACGAGTTGGCCCAGCCGAATGGAAGGAGCCAGAACATTGTCAGAATGAAAATGGAGGCCGTCGAAAGGCCGAGCGTTAACTGGGAAGCAAGTACCGTCCCAAATCCCTTCAGCAATGTGACTACGATACTCCGCCATGTGCTACTTGCTTCGCTCGAACACGTAATTCCCACCGTTCCGAAGTAATAGAGAAAAACCCAACTTCCAAGCCAAGCACTAATGATCCACGGAACCGCCCAGGGGTCCGATCGATAGGCAACCGGCAGGGATGCGAAAAGGTAAGTGAACAGGTACGGGCCAATGGCATCGATTTGGCCCCAGAGCTTGCCGCGAAGGATTTGGCGAGCGTCCAAACGCGTCAACACGAGCGAGTCCCAGGTTTGGCGTTCGCGTTCGCTCGTAATCGAACCGGCGCAGCGGATGGCGACGAACAATCCGCTAAGCAGAAATTGCAGGCCGCCGAGCACGAGGAAGGTCTCAAGCGTCGGCATTGCTAAACCGAGTGCAATGATTGCGCCGGCGAAAAGCACATACCGAGCGCCACGCGGCAAGCGATTCCAGATCGGCAGCGCCAGCCAGTCGCCGACAAACCGCTCCTTCCAGCGCATCGGCGTCTCGCCAATCGACGGCCGGTCCCACCAACGGCCGAGCGTACTGGAAACGGCAACGCGTTGATGTTCGTACGCGGGCCGTAAACGCCAAATCGACAGCGCAAGACCAAGCAGTGTGGCCAGCGCCATCATGCCGAGTAGTTGCATTTGGGCCGTGAAACTGGGGAAATTCCAAATCGAACTCCACAATGGAATCCAGACGATCGATCGGTTTGCGAGCCATTCCGTCATTCCAAGACCGGTCAGGAGAGTGTAGACGAGCAGTATCGCGCGGGTAGTATTTTGGCTCACACAGGACGAGCAAATCGCGACGGCGGCCAAAGCGTAGGTCAGCGCGATTGGCAGGATCACGATGGCGACAAATCGTTCAGTCGGTTCGCCTCGCATGGCGCTCAACGCGGCCAGGAAGAATACGCCGGGGCTGACGAGGTGAAGCGTTTGCGTCGCCTGCGCCAGCCATTTACTAACGATGATTTCACCCGAGCCGAGCGGTGCGCACAGCAGAAAATCGAGCGTGCCGAGGCGCTTCTCATCGGTGATCGATCCAGAGGCAAAGGCAGGCGCAACGAGAAGGATGATGCCGAGTTGCTGGATATGCAACCATACGAGCAACAACCCCATGACTGCTTCAAATTCGAGTGGATCGCGTTGGCCCCAGGTTCGCACGGTCATCTCATAGCCGACGAGCGCCGCTTCGAGTAGCAATACGCTGACATAGATCCAGCGCCAGGGCCAACGTCCCGCGCGCCGTTTCGCTTGCTGCCATTCGAGCAGATAAATTGGACCGATCATGGTGACGTCATTGTGGCAAACGCGCGACGATAGTGCAAGGTCGTGTTGCTATTGTTGATTGCCGAACGCGCAGGTCTTGAGTGGGCCTTTTTGTTGTGTTTAGAGCAGACGATGAGAAGGATTTATTGGTGCTCTGACAGAATTACTGAAGGCTTAGACGATCAAAACTATGTTTGAATGACATGCCGAACGGGAAACGAATATTTATACTAGTAATTATCGAAATTGAGCCAAAATAAACTCGCACCTTCGAATGAGAACATCATGTCAACTATCCGATTCATCATGCTCGGCGGCTTTTTGGGCGCGGGCAAGACCACGACGATGGCGCGACTCGCGAAACATTTTGCGAGTCAGGGCAAGCGAGTCGGCATCGTCACCAACGATCAAGCGGAGGACCTCGTCGACACGCATTCGCTGCGTGAGCAAGGTTTCTCGGTCGCCGAGGTTGCCGGTGCTTGCTTCTGCTGCAAGTTCGATGATCTTCTCGACAAGGTCGGCTCGCTGGAATCCGATAAGCACCCGGACGTGATTCTCGCGGAACCGGTCGGCAGCTGCACGGATCTCGTTGCGACGGTCGTGCAGCCGTTGAAGGATCTGTATGGCAAGCGTTTCTCGGTCGCGCCGTACGCGGTGTTGTTCAAGCCGAGCCATGGATTGAAAATATTGCGCAACGATCCGCGCTCGGGATTTTCGCCCAAGGCTGCCTATATCTTCCGTAAGCAGCTGGAGGAAGCCGACGCGATTCTACTCAATCGCGTGGATGAACTCCAACCTGCACAAATCGACGAGATCGCCAGTTTGGTCGCCAAGGAATATCCGGGCGTGCCTGTGCTGCGTGTTTCCGCGAAGGCAGGCGATGGCTTTGAGGCCGTGCATGCGTTGCTTGATCAGCAGGGCGCGTTCGGCAGCAAGATACTGGATATCGATTACGACACCTATGCCGAGGGCGAAGCGGAACTTGGCTGGCTCAATAGCAGCATGCGGGTGTCGGCGACCAATGCGTTCTCGCTCGATCGGCTATTGCTTGATGTCGTTACGTCGTTGCAGACATCGCTGCGAACCGTCGGTGCGGAGGTTGCCCATCTGAAAGCGATCGGGCTATGGGAGGGATTTTTTGGCGTCGCGAATTTGGTGAGCAGCGATACAGAGCCGACGCTGTCGTTGCCATCGCGTTGCGAGGTGAAGGAGGCTGACTTGATTATCAACGCTCGCGTGGCCATCGACCCGGCCGTGCTGCGTGAACATGTTGCCAATGCCGTGAAAGCCGTCTGTGCCGCACGAGGCGCGAACGCACCGGAAGCGAAGACGCAGAGTTTTCGTCCGGGCCGACCGACGCCGACACATCGGTATGCGGCGAGCAAGTAGGATTTGTAAGCGACGGTTTCCTGGTTCCCAAAATCCAGTTTGGGAACCCACGTCCTCCAAGCTCTGTTTCGCGGAACCTGAAATCGTATGGATTGCATGAGGCGAAACAGTGTTTCCTGAATGCTCGTTCCCAAACAGGAGTTTGGGAACGAGAGGGTCTTCTCTATTTCGCGATGCTGATCTTGTCGGCGTTCGGGAACGTCGCGGGCAGCGGCAGCGTGACGGCACCCGTCGCGGCCCATTCGGTGCCGCGGTTCAACGTCGCCTGGAAACCGACGCAGTACATCGAATTCGCGTCGTGTCCCATCGGCGTGTGGAAGACTCGACCTTTGCCATATCCTACGGTCCAGATCATCGGCTCGTGCGCCTTGGTTCCTTTGGAATAGGCGGTGGCGAGCATATGCACGTTCTCGATGGGACCGCGCATGTTGTCGTAAAGTTCGTCGTTATTGTGCAGCCATTCGAGGGGCATGCCTTTGGTGATGGGATGCTTGTCGTCGCGGATGATGACGGAGAACTTACCGGTGTAGCGGTGACCCGAACCTTCACCTTGGCCGGACGGAATGCGGACCGGTTGGCCCTTATCGTCGAGGATGAGCCTGTCACCACCCTTGTTGCCGCGCCAGCCCATGCCGATCATGAGGTTGTATTCTTTCCAGCCGCCGAACGCGTTGTTGGCGGCATGCACGATGACGAGGCCGATTTTTTGCTCGAAAAGCGACTTGTGCAGCTGCTCATTGAATTCTTTTGGCCAGCTGGCGCCGTTGTAGTTGCTGACAATGACATCGTATTTCGAGAGGTCTGGCGGAAATGCGACCGACTGCCAGCCTTCTGGAGCCTTGTCGCCGGTCTTCAGGTTGGTGGATACATCGACGGTGTAGCGGCCCGAGTCGAGCAATGTCTTCTTCATGACGGGAGTGGTCGCCCGCCAGTTGTGGTTGTTTTGTCCGTCGATGATGACAACGCGGAGCCGTTTGTCGCCTGCGTCGGCCTTGGCGGCACCGGTGATGACGACTATAGCCGCGGACAGCAACGTCAAGAAATTGCGCATAGTTTGGCCTCATTTCATGGAAGAGACAAGCGAGATCGGGTTTGAGAGCAGGTAGGGTAGAAAACGCAGTGCTTTACTAAACAACTTCTCTGTTCTCCGCTTGCGGCTTAGCGCCCACGTCGGACACTCGGAGCGCTAAGCTGCAAGCGGAAAACAGAGAAGTGATTATTGCACTTGCGGCCTACTGGACCATTTCCTTCAACGCTTTCAGGGCCAGCACCTTGACGACGGTGCGCGCCGGCTTCGCCGGGAACGTCATCTCTTCGCCCGTCCGCGGGTTGCGGCCTTTGCGAGAGGGTTGCGGCGGTTTCTTGTGCCGCTTGATTTTCAGCAGGCCTGGGAGCTGGAACAGCCCTGGGCCTTTTTTGCCGATCTGGGATTTGATGAAGTCGGTCAGCCCGTCGAGCACAAAGCCGATCTGCTTTTTGGTCAGACCGGATTTCTCGGCTAGGGCTGCGTACACTTCGGTTTTCGTCGCTGCCTTCGGCTTGTTACTCATGGATGCTCCTGTTCAAGGGGGGAAATTCCAAACAACCGCAGAATGGTGTTTCAGTGGATCAAATTAGATTTCCGCATGCGGTTTGTCAACGAAAAATGCAAAAAATCTGGTTTTTTCCCGAATTTTTCGGATGGCATTAAACCGCCGTTTAGCCAATCCAATCCATGTCCGCGGGTTGCCAACTTACAAGATCGCTCGGTTGAAACCACAGGGCGATCTCGGCGGCGGCGTTCTCGGCGCTGTCGCTGCCGTGGATAAGGTTGTTCTGCACCGAGATCCCGTAGTCGCCGCGAATCGTTCCGGGCGGGGACTTGGCGCCGTCGGTCTTGCCGATCATTTCGCGAACGACGGCCACGGCCTCGCGGCCTTCCCAGACGATCGCCACGGTTGGGCCGCTTGTCAGGAAACTAAGTAAAGATTCGTAAAAGGGTTTTTTCTTATGCACGGCATAGTGTTTCTTGGCCAAATCGCGATTCGCCTGAGTAAACTTCAGCGCGACCAAGCGAAGGCCCTTCTGTTCAAAGCGTTGAATTAGCGCGCCAATCAAATGTCGTTGCACGCAATCGGGTTTGAGTAATATGAGGGTTCGTTGCATGGTTTCCTTTCTGAAATCAATTTGGTGTTTGCACGAAAGCACGGCGATTCCGTCATCGTACAAACGTATTCACCTTCGCCAAAAAGGTTGCGTTATCGGGATACTTCGCTAACTGCTGGATCAGCGATTCCATCGCGCTTTGCGGGCTTAGTTGCATCAGGCTACGGCGAAGCAGCGTCACTTGCGGAAACTCTTCCGGCGAAAACAGCCGTTCTTCCTTGCGCGTGCCGGATTGACCGATATCGATGGCGGGAAAGATGCGGCGATCAGCGAGTTTGCGGTCGAGGACAAGTTCCATGTTGCCCGTTCCCTTGAACTCTTGAAAGATGACGTCGTCCATGCGCGAGTTGGTTTCGATGAGCGCCGACCCCATGACGGTGAGCGTGCCGCCCTCTTCGAAGGTACGCGCCGAGCCGAACAGGCGTTTCGGTGTTTCCAGTGCACGTGAATCGACGCCGCCCGACATGGTGCGCCCGGCTCCAGTGACGTTTTTGTTGTAGGCGCGAGCGAGGCGGGTCAGGCTGTCGAGCAGGATGAACACATCTTGTCCCGCCTCGGCCAAGCGTTTGGCGCGTTCCATCGCCAGCTCGGCGAGGCGGACATGGGCCGTGGCGTCGCGATCCGAGCTGCTTGCGATCACGTCGCCCTGAACGGTTCGGCGGATCTCCGTCACCTCTTCCGGGCGCTCGTCGATGAGCAGCACGATGATCTTCATTTCCGGGTGATTCTTGGCAACCGCCTGGGCGAGATGTTGCAGCAGAATCGTTTTGCCCGTGCGCGGCGGGGCGACTATCAGGCCGCGCTGGCCTTTCCCGATCGGCGTGAGCAGATCCATCACGCGCGTCGTCAACGGCTCTTTGCCGAACTCCAGGCGAATGCGCTGGTGCGGATCGATCGGCGTCAGCTCGTCGAAATTTCGTTGCGGATACTGGGCTGGCGGCATGCCCTCGATGGTCAAGACGTCTCTAAGCTTCGGCCCGTTGCCACGCGGATTCGACTCGATCGGGCCGCCGAGGAGCAGTCCCTCGCGCAGCTTGTATTTCTGGATTAGGCGTTGGTCCACGAATGCATCGCTGGGCTGAGCAATATAGTTCTTGCCGAGGTTACGGAGAAATCCGTAGCCCTTTTGGTGCATTTCGAGAACGCCTTGAGCCATATTCGGTGTTGTCATATGGAGTTTGCCATGGAAATAGGCGATAGGCTCCCGTGCGGCGCACAGAAGCTCCCGCGGATAGTGGGGCGGTTTCAGGGGTCGTTGGGCGAAACCGGTTTAGCCGCGACTCGCAGCGGAGCGTGGGGTGGAACCCGTGCCGTCGCTATTTTTCGCCCCCGCGCGTCGCTCAGCGTCGCGGCTAAACGGGAAGCCGTTTCGGTGATCAAACCTTGCGGTACGGTGTGGTCGCTTCGAACGTGCCGTCGCCGAGCGGCGCGAGCTGATAGTCGCCGAACAGGTTCGGCGCTTCCTGTTGTAGGATACGCAAGACGGCGATGGCGAGCTTGCGAATCTCAGTATCGGCGTGGCGATTGCCGCGCAATTCAATGAAATGCCGCAACGCCCGGGCATTGGCGGTGACGAAGATTTTCGTCTCCGTGGCATTGGGCAGCACACTCCGCGCTGCTTGGCGGGCTAACTTTCGCCGTAGCGTTTTGTCAGGCTCGGCTTCAAACGTTTTCAGAAGTTTCTCGGTTAGCTTCACATATCCTTGATGTGTCTGGGTAACCGTTTCCAACCAAATCTGATGAAGCTCCGGATCGTCCGCGATGCAATCGGGTTCAACATACTCAGCGACTGATTCATCGACGTAACGCTGACTTAATTGACTATAACCGAAACCGGCCCGATGTCGAATCAATTCGTGCGTCAACGAGCGAGAAACACCGGTGATCAGCAAATTCCACACGGCATGCTCAAGCACCGAGCCATGGCCGACTTCGAGAATGTGGCCAATGTACGCCTGGTTCCCGCCCGGCCTGGGCTTGGCGAACGACATGTAGCAGATGCGCCCCGCCGTCTCGACGAGGTGCTCGCCGGCAACAAGCGTGTCGGTCTGCCAGGCAACGCCGTGATCGTCAAGAAATCGGTCGATGTCGTCAAGGTTCACATTCTGCCGACCGGTAACATAAACGGTCGGTTCGCGCAATATCTTCATCGCGGCGTTCGGAGTCGGCTCGGCCATGCGGATGATCCTGGAGATGGGGCATCAGCATGTTATACACGATGCAAGGGCATTTGCCGAGATGGAATCGGAAAGGAAGTTGCACGGAGCCGACACGTCGAAAGACAACACTATTAGGTTGCCTCAAAAATATGAGGTTTCCCTCACGAAGAGCCGCGTTCGTAAGGGAATGTTCTGAACGCATACCACACCCGTACTCTCACGTGCGGTCGCGGCTCTTGTGCCTATCTTCCTGCGTGGGCAAACGAGATTGACTATGCCGCTCGCCGTGTGGTTTGGCTGGCGGCTTCGTAGCACGCGGCGATGCTGCGGACGATGCGGTCACGCTGGGCGTTTGGAAGTTCCGGGTACATCGGCAGCGCCAGCGAGGTCTGGGCGGCGCGCTCGCTTTCGGGGAACTCGCCCGGGCGGCCACCGAGATACGCAAAGCATTCCTGCAGATGCATCGCCTGCGGGTAGTAGACTTCGGTCGTGATCTTATCGCGTTTAAGGTGTTCGCGCAACGTCTCGCGATCGTCGCAGCGGATCACGTACTGGTTGAAGATGTGCCGGGACTGCATTACTTTCGGAGCTTCGACAAATCGGCCCTGCACGCCATATTTGCTCAGCGCGGCCGTGTAGTAGGCGGCGCCTTGCTGGCGTCCCAGCGTCCAATTGTCGAGGTGCTTGAGTTTGACACGAAGCACGGCGGCGTGGATGGTGTCGAGCCGGAAGTTGCCGCCGACGATCTTGTGGAAGTATTTCGGATGCGCGCCATGGTTGCGAAGCAGGCGAATCTTGTCGGCGAGTTCGCGATCCTGCGTGACAACGGCCCCGCCATCGCCGAAACAGCCGAGGTTCTTCGACGGAAAGAACGAATAGCAGCCGACGGTTCCCATCGAGCCGGCGCGTCGGCCTTTGTACTCCGAGCCGATGGCTTGAGCCGCGTCTTCGATGACGGCAAGCTTGTGCCGATCGGCGATCTTCATGATCGGGTCCATCTCGGCACATTGGCCGAAGAGGTGCACCGGCATGATCGCCTTGGTTCGTGGCGTGATCTTCGCATCGATGGCTTTGGTATCGATGTTGAACGTAACCGGATCGATATCGACGAATACCGGTATAGCGCCGACTCGAGCGATCGCGCCGGCCGTGGCGAAGAACGTGTACGGCGTGGTGACGACTTCATCGCCTTGGCCGATGTCGAGCGCCATGAGCGACACCAGCAGCGCGTCGGAGCCAGACGATACGCCGATGCAGTGATTCGCACCGCAGTATCGGGCGACGTCTTGTTCCAACGCTTCGACATCGGGGCCGTTGATGAACTGTGCCGATTCGATGACGCGCATGATGGCCGCGTCGAGTTCGGTCTTGAGGGATTGATACTGAATCTTCAGATCGAGCATCGGAATAGTGCCGTTGTCCATAACGCTCCACCTTGGTCCTGGTTGTGATGGGTCGAATTCGAGTTCGTTCAGCCGCAACGCAAAGCGGAGCGAGAATCTATCCAATTCATCGGCACGAATCGTGTCGAGATTGAGGCGTTGTTGCTACATTCAGCAAAGCTTGCCTAGCTTGCAGGCATCGCCTACGCCGCCTGGGGTAGTGGCGCGGCTTCGTCGAGATCGAGGCAGCGCAGCGTTTCGACGGCGGTTTCACGGTAACGCAGACCGCTGAACGGGCAGATCATTACGCCTTCCGCATCGGGTTGGCTCAAGCGGTAGCCATGCCGGCTCATCCAGCCGTCGCGGCGGGCGGGCACGCCCATCATCAGCGCGTAGGCAGGCACGTCGCGAGTCACGACGGCGCCGGCGGCGATGAACGCGTACTGCCCGATCGTCGAGCCGCACAGGATCGTGGCGTTCGCCCCGACGGTCGCGCCTTTACGGATGATCGTTTTCTCGGTGGCGTACCGGCGAACGAACTCGCTGCGCGGATTGACGATATTCGTAAATACACAGCACGGTCCAAGGAAGACGTCGTCCTCGATAATGGCGCCCGTACAGAGCACGACGTTGTTGAGAATGTTGACGTTGTTGCCAACGATGACGCTATTCGAGATTACGACATACTGCCCCAGGCTGCATGCCTTACCTATCTTGGCGTGAGGCATGATGTGCGAGAAATGCCCGATCTTCGTCCCCTCGCCAATTTCGCAGGGAACGTCAACAAACGACGATGGGTGAACGAAATAGTTCGCTTTCACGTGGTTCCTCTCTTCCCTGAAATAGATGTCGGATCGTCGCCGAAGGTTACGGGTTTGTCGGTAGATACCATGTTGGGATACGGGAATCAATGGGAAGGTTAAGCAAACGATGCATGTTTGCCGCTTGCGGCTTAGCGCTCGGATCATCCCGCATGGGCGCTCAGCCCCAAGCGCGGGGAACAACAAGCCAAACTAAACCGGGGTCTCGCTCGTCTATTCATTAAGGGGAAGTCACATCTGCCCTACATTCAAGGAGCCACCATGAAAAGTCGATTGGTTGTGTTCACTTTGCTGCTGGGTTTCATCGCGCTGCTGCCTCGCCTTGGCGCTCAAGACACCAAGGACAAAAAAGAACCGGACAAGACCGACATCACCGCCGACGTGCGTGAAATGAACTCGAACAAGTTCGCCGCTCCGCCGACCTCATTTCGCGAGGGGCATGTGAAGGCCCGGCAGCTTGACGCTAAGGCGATCACCAAAACGGATACCGGCTTCGCGATCAAGCTGCCCAGCGGGGCGCCGATCCCGACGCCGACGGTCTACAAAGGCAAACTCTTCGTCAGCGGCGGGTTTCATAGCAAGGAATACTACTGCTTCGACGCTGTGACGGGCAAACTGGAATGGGCGATAGACCTGGACGACGATGGCCCGACCTCGGCTGTGTGCGACAACGATATCGCCGTCTTCAACACCGAATCGTGCACGATCTTCGCGCTTGACATCAAGACCGGCAAGCAGCTTTGGTCGTACTTCCTAGGCGATCCGCTCACGAGCACGCCGACCATCGCCAATGGCGTTGTCTTCACGTCCTATCCTGCGAATGGTGGGGGCGGCGGCGAACCGAATCAAAATCTCAAAAAGGGCCTACCGAAAAAAGTTGATAAACCAGACAACAAACAACGACCCAGCGCGAGCCATGTGTTCATCGCGCTCGAACTGAAGACGGGCAAAATCCTGTGGCAGAAATGGATCGATTCCGATGTGATGTCGGCTCCCGTCGCTGTCGATGACGAAGTTTACGCCACGTCGTTTGCGGGTACAGTGTACAAGTTCAAACAGAAGGCCGGCGACATCGTTTCCGTGCATCGCAGCCGCGCGACGAGTGCGCCGGTGATCGTCGGCAAGAACGTCTACTGGACGCAGCGGGCCGACAAGGGCAAGGATGAGAAATGTGCCGAGGAGATCGCCGGTCTCGATCGTGAAAAGACGACGCAGACCTTTGCCGCCGCCAAACGAATCGCGGAATACCTCGACGGCAGTGTTCAGGATAAGTCGGCATTCAAGGCGGCTGGGTTGATGCTCGACGCCAAGAATGGTTTCGCTGGCGGCGCCCCCGCGGCGGCGAACCCGACGGCCGCTTACAAGAACATAGGCCAGGCCAACGTCTGTACCATGCAGGGCTTCCAGGGTTCGCGTATCCTCCATTACAACGACGCCAACTACAACTGCATGGGTGATGAGTTAATCAATACCGATCCGAAAGACGGCAAACTGCGCTGGAAGGTCAAGATCAATGGCGACCTCGCCAAGCAAGGCGGACATCTCGCCGCCCCGCCCGCCGCCGCCGGCGGACAACTATTCCTCGCCACTGTGCAAGGCGACATCCTGCAAATCGATCCGGAAAAAGGCACGACGACGAAGACCTACAAAGTCGGCGCCCCGATCCGCTCGCAACCCGCGATCGAAGGCGGCCGAATCTACGTCGGCACGCAAGATGGCCGAGTGATCTGCATCAACACCGGCGACGCCCGCTTCACCGGCTGGTGCACCTGGGGCGCGAACATGGCCCACACGAACATCGCAACGGCAGGGAAGAATTAGTTGGATAGCGCACGTGCTCTGTCACTCGTTGTTTGTGGAGTTGTCCGAGCCTGAGCGCCAGCGAAGGGCCTAAGTTGCCCTTCGCTGGTACTCAGGCTCTCGGACAATGCACCATTTCTGACTGCACGAAATATAATCTCACGCACGACGAACTTTCGTTCCCATGTTCCGAATGACATCTCAAAAAGTCGCCTAAAAACATTTCCTGCCAAATTGCCTTGACGGTTTTGCCATTGCGATTATAGTCCGCGACACTTGTATTTAGATTTGCTGAGCGATGCACGATGCATCCGGTGATGGGCGACTCGGGGGAGTAGCCTGCCGCCGCGGTACCGATCCGGGGCCGGACTCGCCTTCGATTCGAAGGAGATGCTGACAATGCGCCGAGGATTTCGCGATATCTGTCTCGCGCTGGGGTTATTCCTGGCGCCGTGCACGCTGTTTGCCCAGTCCGTACCGCCGGCGTCATTTACCGGTCCGTTCGGGCATATTCCGTATGACGACGGCGGGGTTTACGTCGGCTTCCAGCTCATGTACATGAACACCAACCGTCCGTTGCGCAACCAGGTCATTGCCCAACGCGGGTTCATGGATCTTACAGGAAGTTTGGGAACTCAGGGGGCCTTCATCGGCAGCGGCGAAACCGCTCTGGAAACCAGTCAACTCATGGGGCCTGGGTTATACCAGCCCGGCTGGGATCTCTTCGTGGGCTATCGATTTTCCAGCGGTCTGGCGATCGAACTCGGTTGGCGCCATCTGAGGCAGGCACGCTACTCGGCCGCCGCCTCGATTCTGCCGCCGAACTTCAAAGTCGGCGGGTTACTTGAGAATACCTTCCTGTTTTCGCGGGTGAACAACTTCGGCAATGACTGGGCGGGGAACGACGACAACGTCAGTGGTGGCGGTCCCGGCATGACCTACGGCATCTGGAACGGCGCCACCCAGATGCAAATGGATTTCACGCAACGCTACGACGTATACCAGCTCACTGCCCGATATCCGATGACCCAAACCGATAACTTTCGCAGCTACGCCCTGTTCGGCCCACGCATCGCCTGGCTCTGGGATAGATTTCAATGGACCACCATCGACGCCGATCTCAACGGTGATTCCAGCCCCGATACTTCAGCACGCTACACTAACATGGTTTCCAACCGCCTGTACGGCGTGCATTTCGGCCTGGGCAACGACTGGTACCTCGGAACAACGCCGATCGGAGCTTTCGCAATCACCTTCGATTTCGAGGCCGGCGTTTACCTCGATCTCGCGAAAACACGAGCGTCGTATGAGCGACTCGACTTCGGTGCCGCTTCAACACGCGGTCGAAGACTCAACGCCCTCGCCGTCGGCGGCGACCTCCGCCTCGGGCTGTGGTGGTATCCTTGGGAAGCGGTCTCCGTGCAGATCGGCTATGATGTCCAGGCCTACTTCAATACGATCTCGTCGCCCCAACCCGTCGACTACAACCTCGGTACCGTCGATCCGCAGTACGAGCACCAGTTCCTCCGTCACTTCCACGGTTTGCGGTTCGGCATCAGCTTTGTGTTCTGAGATGTATGTTATCGATCGTAGGGTGTGTCAATCGCCAGCGCCGACGCACCAACGCTCGCAAGGGCTTGGTGCGTCGGCGCTGGCGATTGACACACCCTACGAGTTGCACGACCTATTCAAATTACCTCGGCAACGCTTCTGCGACCGGTCCTTCAATCTTCCAACGAATTCTTGATATCAACCAGCGTGTCGAAAATGCGGAAGAAGACGATGATAGCCTCCGCATAAACTCGAAGTACGATCGGGCCAAGAATTATATAGCCCAGCCCCATGAGGCTCCCCTATATCTTGTCCTGCATACAGGGAAAATTCATCACCGCAAGGATAATAAAAGAGGCCCCCGCCAGGATCGTTCCGATCACGCCCAGCCAGAATAGAGCCATGAAAATCCACGGCGCGACCATAAGCCGAAACGTCAAGAAATCGACTAGCGCGCTGCCGCCCCCGGACTTCTTTTTCTTCTTGACGGATCTCGTTGGACGATC
This sequence comes from Gemmataceae bacterium, assembly GCA_009697105.1. Lineage (GTDB taxonomy): Bacteria > Planctomycetota > Planctomycetia > Gemmatales > Gemmataceae > SIAQ01. Next base: position 13,854 of record SIAQ01000147.1, read on the forward strand.
GTCATCGTCATCGTCATCGTCACGTTGGCGTGCCATGGTTGCTCCCCAATTGATGGATGTGTTACTTTCGCCTGGTGTCCTACCGTCGTTGCACGCTTGGGTAGGCCAACCACTCGGCCAACGACCACACGTGATCGGTCAAACCTGCTGCCATCGCTGGCGTTCGTTGGATCCAGGTTTCATCAGAGCCTTCTACCCGCAGCGTGCGAACGGG
>SIAQ01000148.1 GCA_009697105.1 Gemmataceae bacterium
ATTTCGTCGAAGAACGCGTCGATCGGGCCGGCGACTTCGTCGAAGAACGCGTCGATCGGGCCGGCGACTTTATCGAAGAACGCGTCGATCGGGCCGGCGACTTCATCGAAGAACGCGTTGATCGGGCCGGCGATTTCGTCGAAGAACGCGTCGATCGGGCCGGCGACTTTATCGAAGAACGCGTCGATCGGGCCGGCGACTTCATCGAAGAACGCGTTGATCGGGCTGGCGATTTCATCGAAGAACGCGTCGATCGGGCCGGTGACTTCATCGAAGAACGCGTCGATCGGGCCGGCGACTTCATCGAAGAACGCGTCGATCGGGCCGGCGATTTCGTCGAAGAACGCGTCGATCGGGCCGGCGACTTCGTCGAAGAACGCGTCGATCGGGCCGGCGACTTTATCGAAGAACGCGTCGATCGGGCCGGCGACTTCATCGAAGAACGCGTCGATCAGGCTGGCGACATTATCGAAGAACGCGTCGATCAGGCTGGCGACATTATCGAAGAACACGTCGATCGGGCTGGCGACTTCATCGAAGAACGCGTCGATCGGGCTGGCGACATTATCGAAGAACACGTCGATCGGGCTGGCGACTTCATCGAAGAACGCGTCGATCGGGCTGGCGACTTCATCGAAGAACGCGTCGATCGGGCTGGTGAAGCCATCGCCGAGACGGTTGATAACGCCGGCGAAGCTGTCGGCGAAGCAGTTGATAACGCCGGCGAAACTGTCGCCGAGACGGTCGATGCGGTTGGGGACGCCATTGCGTCGGTCTTCGATTAAGTCAGTTGCGAACGCACGGAAGTCGAATCGATCCCAGCCGGTATCGCGAGCGGAGATGAAACAACCCGTTGCGTGCGATACCGGCTTTTCCTAGGAATCGACTGTTGCTGAGCACATCGTTTCTGGAAGGAAATGCACCTATGAGCCTTATGAGCAGCTTTTGGGAAAAGATTTCGAGCACTGCCGAATCCGCGGTCGAGTCAGTGAAAGAAACGGCATCGGATGTCGCCGACGCGGTCGAGGATGCGGCGGAATCCGCTTCTGAAGCGGTTGAAGACGCTGTCGAAGCGGTGAGCGATGGTGCCGAGGCCGTCTACGACGTGGCAAGTGACGCTGCCGAAACGGTGGAGGAGAAAGTCACCGGGGCATACGAGAATTCATACTTCGGTCGGGATGATGCTGCCAGACCGGAAGTGGAGAACCTGACGCCCGACGAAATTCAGCACATGCCGACTGCGGACCGCAACCGGTTGATGAAGGAATTACAGGAGGGTTGGTTCAGCGACGAAGACAAGGAGGCCACCAAGAAGCTCTTTTCGGTCAAGTATCTTGATCCAGAATTTGAAAAGATCGACGACGACAACCGCAAGAAAATGATCGACAAATTCAAAGCCGACCCGGCCTTCAAGGAGGCACGGGACAACTGGGAAACCTTGACCGAAGCGAAAAGAGTCGAAATCATGCAAAAAGCGGTGGATTATCAGGCTGAAGCCTACGACATCCCCAAGACCACCATTGCCACCTACTCCAACGACGACCCGACGGATCTTGGCTACTATCGCCATAGCGATGGCAAACTTTACATCAATGGTCACGACGCCGCGCTGAAGAATGGCGGCTTTGACGAAGCCATTGATACTGCGGTTCACGAAAACGGGCACCGCTATCAAGCCACACTCATCGACCAACTGGAAGCTGGAAAGATCAAGGAGGGCGATCCGCTCTACAACCAGGCGATGACATTCAAACTCAACGACACCCAACGCGGCTTCTATGTCCAGCCTCCCGGCGATACACCGTCGGTGGATACAGGTGACGAATACTTTACGCAGCCGCAGGAGAACCATTCACGGATTACCGGTACCGCAGTCCAACAGGCTGGAATCGGCAAATAGACGAAGGCCAAGGCATACGACACAATTAATCACTCAGCACACAACCTAATCACGGTATGCAAATGAATAATGCAACTAACAGACGTCTGATCGTGTCCAAAGCGACCGACTCCGGTCAACCAGCTCGTCTCGGAACCCTTGATTTCGACGAAGCGAACCGCGCCACGCTCTCCCTCGAAGACTCAGGCCCTGCTGGAGTGGAATTGCAAAAAGGTTGGGAGGAGATCTCAATAATGGAAGAGCTCACGTGGAAGCAATCCCGCCCGGATGTGATCGACGGCGAAAAAGTGATGCGCATCGTGGGTGAAAAAGTGAAGCCAGGGGATGCCACGTACATTTTCGCAGTCTTGAATACCCTGGAAAGAAAACACGGCTACATGGTCGATATGGAGAGTCGATAAGATTGCGAGATCGGAGTGCGTCAGCGTGAGTACGCTTGACGCACCTACATCGGCTTGAAAATCAATTGCCACTGATGGTGAGGCCCGCCCAGTAGAACGGGTGCGAATGATCGCGGTACATTCGCAGGTAGCGGATCGACTGCTGTTGAGCGTCACGCAAGCCGCTGACCTTATCAAGCTGGGACTTGCAAACCGATTCCATGAATGGCTCCATCAAGGCTTGCGTCGACTTATCGTTGATACCCCAGAGTGCCGCCACGACGGCGCGAGCGCCGGCCAAATGAAACGCGTGGCGCAGATTCGCCGGGCTTTGACCGTAGGACAAATCTTCCCGCCCGCCGGCACACGACGCCAACACGACCAGCTCCGTGCCGCGAAGGTCGATGCCGACGACTTCCGCGCCGGTCATCATTCCCGGCAGCGTGAGATCGTTGGATTGTGGCAGATAATTCCACCCGGCGAAGGCCAACGCGCACGACATCAGTGGGTCGCCCATATCCATGTTTCCTCGCAGCGAGCCAAAGGCATGTGTCGAGAGATAGACGATGCGCGGCACGCTGGGCAGATTCGCGAGTTGCTTCTTCTGTATCATGCCGAGCATCCGGTGCGGTGTGAGTTTGGATTCGTCCATGATCGCCAGTACCATATCGCATTCACGTCGAGAGTTCTCGAGTCGATCCCACGGCAGCCAGAGCGGGTCCAGGCCAGGTTTTCGCAGGCGTAGTTTGTCGGTGTCGGGAAAGTTGAACCACGGATCGCCGAGCACGACCGGCTCGCCCTTGGCCACGGTCTGTGGCTGCTGGACCAGATCCTGCCCCGATATGGCATAGCGGAACGTCATGTCCTCGATAGCGTAGCGATCGTCGGGAAGCATCAGCGCGCCCCACGGGATGTTCCACAGCGGCCCGTCGGGGCTAATGACCCAGCGTGATTTATTGCCCGCAAGCTTCTGGATCGGATGCAGCACTCGCCGGGAAAGCTCGGCTAGGCATTTGTACTTCAGCCGTTCTTCGGCATATTTCTCTTCACCCGGAGCGATGGACGGCACGCGTTCCAACTCGCGCAGGAATATCTTCACGTGGTCATCAATGATCTGAGCATTGCCGAGATCGATGGTCTGCACCGGCCCGTCACGAGTGACGAGCCAGGCGTGGTAGACTCGCGGAGCGGCCTCGCGCGGGCGCAGGGCGTAGATGCCGACGTAAAGCTCGTCCTCGCGCAGATTCTTCTGCACTTCCGCGACGGTGTACCAGCGAGGCTCAGGCGCGAATTGCTTGGCGGCGAGTGTGGCGATATCGCGTTTTTGCGATTCCTCGGCAAGGAAGTGCTGCTGCACGATATTGTCATCGCCGGTTTGACGTCCGTAAAGGTAATAGGCCTGGCGCGTCACGGACGATTGATATTTCTCGAACGCCTTCTTGCCGGACGCGCGCGTCGTCTGCGCCTGCCCGGCGAGCAACTCGGTTAGCTTGGTTTTTCCGTTGATAAGCCATTCGACCGAAGCTACAGCGACTTCTTGCTTGTTGCTCCCATGTTGGACGCCAAGCCGAAGACTGGAATGCAGCCCCGGCATATCCCAGCGGCGGAAGAATTGCACCTGCTCCGAGGCGGACAGGCCAGCTAGCAACGTGCCCAGGTTCTTGTCAATCAGTCGGCGATGTTCGGCGGCATACTGCGTGGCCTTGGCGGTGTTGCCCAGGTCGTTCTCGGCTTCGAGCAACGCGTGCAGGTAACGGCCACGATCGATGTTGTTCTCGCCGTGCCTGCCTTCAAAGAGTTTGAGCGCGGCCTGCGCTTCGTCGCACGCCGACTTTGGATCGCCGAGCCGAAGGTTCAGCCAGGCGCGGCGATTGCGTGCTTCCAAAATGCGGTCGTGATCGTCGGCCAATTGCAAAACGGATTGCATCTGCTTGAGGGCGTCGTCGCACCGCTGCTTGCCGAACTGAAATTGCTGGCGCGAAAGGTCAGCCTTCTGTCCGGCTCCCGCCAATGCGCGGCCACGCAGTTCGTGAAGCTGAGCGCGATGAAAATCGACGCCGACAGTGAACATGGATTGCCCACGGTTGACGCTGTCGTAATGTCCGAGCGCTTCGGTGAGGTTCTTCTCCGCTAAGTCGAGGCTCTGCAATATCTTGGCCGGCGGCGTATCGCCTTCGACATCGAGGTAAGCCCTTTCTATGGCGAGGCCGGCACGAGCGTTTTTTATGTCGGCCTGGCCAAGCACGGAACGGTAGAGTTTTCCCGACGCCACAAGCGTCTCGGCACGTTTCAGGTGTGCATCAGCGTTGTCGAAGCGTGCCAATAGCCAATAATCGCGAGCCACGCCGAGGTGGCAGCGGAATCGCAGAAAAACGGCTTTGCGGTTATTCGGATAGGCCTCCAGGTTCTTTGTGCTGGCTTCCAATCGTCCGAGCGCGCTGACAATATTGCGATCGTGCAGATCGGTCTCCGCGCGGAGAATCTGCCACTCAGCCTGAAGCTCCGCGAAATGCTCGATCTCGTCTTTCAGCTCTTGCGGTGATTTCTCGGTCGCGTCAAATTTCTTGAAAACCTTCTTTTCGAGCAACGTGAGTCGCTCCCGGGCGGCTTCGATGTTGGCAAGGTTTACCTTGCAGCGCACTTGCAGAAGTTGGATGCGAAGATGTTCTGCGTCCTTGAATTGGCGTTTATTGACCTTTTTCTCCCATTCCGCACCGAGATCGAGTGCCATCTGCAGATACGGTTCACCCGTCTTGGAGCGTCCCGAATCGAGATACGCCTCGGCTAAATCACGATAGACGTAATGGCGGAACGGACGGTTTAGCTCAGTCGTCTCGATGCTCTTGAGTGTCGCAATCGATTGGCTGTAGTCGCCGAGCCAAAAGTAGCAGACGCCTTTTTTCCATTGCACGAACAGTTCCCACAGCTCCTTGGAATCTTCGGGCCGAAGCTTGGCGGCGGCTTTCTCCATTTCCGCGATGATGTCGAGCGCGTCCTTCTGATTGCCTTCTTTGGCGGATTCCTCGGCACGCGCCGCGCGTTCCATGAACCACGGCCCAGTCCCTGGTTGACCAGCCAAGAGCATGGCGAAAGCGGCGAAGTAGGTGAAGATCATGGCACGCTCCTCAGAAAGGCGAACGAATCGGCCTCCATTCCATTTTACGCACAATCCGCGCCAACACGAATGCTGTCTGAAGTATTATGGGCGGAAAGTGGCAAACCCGGACATGTCAGGAAAGGTTTTTTACGTTTAGCGTTCGCGAGATCCCAGAACGACGAGACTTGCTGTGGACGTGAAACGGGAAATGAATCGTTGTCGCCGACAAAAGAACGAGCCGGAAGTGTAAGCGACGGTGTTATCCAATCCGTCGCTTACACTTCCGGCTCGTTATTTTGAGGGGCACATTAATAGTAGTAGTTCAACCCGAACGTCGCTCCGATGTTGTAGCCTCCCGGCCACACGACGGGCACGACAACGTTGGCGCTGAACAGCCAGCGTTCGTGCAGGCCAATCTGCAGCCCGCCGGACGTAAAGACCTGATCGGAAAAAGCAAAACCGGATGGCGCCGGCGGCGCCGGCAGGTGGCCATTCTCAAATGGTACTTCTGTAACTACCGCCTGGCCGGTCGTGATGCCGCGGTGATTCATCGGAATGAGTGCGTGGACGCCTAGCGTCGGCGTCAGCGACGACAGCAATCGCCTTTCGTTGGCACGGTAGAGCAGATACCCGAAGGTGATATCATAGTTGAGAAACGTCGCAACGCGCGAGTCGGTCGGAGCCACCACGCTGAGATATTGGTGGATATACGCCCGATCGAAAACCAACAGACTCGCGAGCCAAGGTTGCAAGAAAGTCGGATTGGTGGTGATGGTCGAGGCCGGCAGTATTTGGTCACCTTCGCCATTCCCGGTTTGCATGTAACTGGTCGAGCTGGCCGCATGCGCCGTCGGGATCGAGACCGTGAAACCGCCGGTCAGGGTGTTGCCTGTTGGCAGGGTTTGATACAGGATCACTTTGAACCCAAGATTAATGTCGCCGATACCATTGATCGCTTGGCCGGTGACATTTTCGGTTGCGAGCAGGAAAGGCACACTGACGTAGATGGAGGCCATCCCGTCGAAGCACGTCTTCTCAACACCCAAATTGAATGTATGCAGGTTGAAACCGGCCACCCGCGCGGAGGATTGCGTGATCGTCGAATGAATTACGGTCTCGAGCTCCGGCTCTGATATGCTGCCCTTGTTCGTTGTGACCGGCGTTCGAACCAGGACCGGCGCGCTGCTGCCCACGCCTTTCACGGCGATGCGATTGAAGTAACCAGATTCAAAGGACACGCGGTCGATTGGTATCGCCGACTGCAATCCCGTCGAAGTAAACAGGCCGGGAATGATCAGTGGCGTGAAGATGGTGGTGACGAACGGGTCGCCCGTTACGGCCCCGCCGAGGCCCGTGCCGGCGACGACAGAACTCGTGCGACCGGTACTGCCCTTGAATTCGCCCGCACCCGAGAAATCGGGCACCGTGCCTGGTGGTGTGGTCGGCAAACTGGGATCGGGCGTTCCCGGCGTTCCAGGCATACCCGGCACGGTTGGGATCGGCGGGCAGAACCGCGATCGAATCGGCGTAATGTGCGACGTCGGCACAATATCGCCAAAAACCGGAAGTGTCGGCCGAGGCAATCCCACCTGCGCGGCGCAGGGCGATGCCAAACCCGCCAATACCGAAATGCCAGCAAACATCCATGCTAGGTGTTTCATTATTGCCTCCGTGTGTATGTGCGCCTAAGTCGATCTGCAAATTAGGGGACTTAGGCCGCGCAGGACCAGTCTTTAGACTGAATCGTCTAAGTAAATATCGGTATTCCGATTGTGAAAAACATAACAAATGTGAGAAATAAATCGGATTCGCCGATTTTTCCAAGGTTGAGCTATTTATTGGATGGGCAAGGTTCTGCCTCGCATCGTTCGGCGGGCGTTGTTCGAGAGAAAGGATCGACATGGCCACGAACGCCGAGAAATTAATGCGACGATGCCGGCGCTTGCTTGCCCTTCTTCGCCAGAATCCTCGCCAGCGCGTCAACGGATAACCGCGGGTCGTCGAGCAGCAGGCCGATCATTTCGCTGCGGACGAGTTCAAAGATGTCATCGCCCATCCAGCCGGCGGCAGCGAGTTGCTTCGCGAGATAATCGACGCATAGGTCGCGCAGGTGATCGGTTCGCCGCGAGATGGTGCCTTCGTGAACTTGTAAGAGTTGTGCGACCTCGCGCTGACTGAGCCGATAGCGGATGCGCAGGCCGAGCAGCAGGACCTCGTCGTCGTCGATGCCGGACAGCCAATCGCGAGCGGCGTCGGCGAAGACTTCGCGCCAGCGCGGCTCGATTTCGCCTCCGGTCGGCATGGGCATCGCAATATCCTCGTCAGGTAGCGACTGGGCGTGCGGATGTTTGCGAAGCTGCGAGATATGCCAATTCTGAAACACGCGAATCAACCACGGCACCAGCGGGCGCTGGCCATCGTAGCGAGCCATCACGGGTACGGAACCGGGAGTTTCGGGGACGCAAAGATGGCCCCAGAAATCGGCGACGGCGGTGTCCTGCTTCTCCTCGTCTCGCGGATAAAGCCTGGCCGCCCGCGATCGCAAGGCATCCATGAGCAGGCAATCACTACGCCCCGCGCGCGAGGCGAACAGCAACTCCCACGCACTGCGGTTGCCCTCGATGCACGCCGATGCCAAAAACCAATCGAGCGGATAGAGATGATCGAGATACGCTTCCCAGGTGACGGCCCCATTCGCCTTTTTCAGGAAGAGATGAAAGGTACGCTCCAAGTGATGGCTACACCGCTCCGCAAGCAATGCCACCGCAGGCATTTGCAGTCGGCAGAAGCAGTACAACAGTTCCGCACGTGGGCCAGGCGTTGTTGTCGTCGATTCCGGCATCCGATGAGGTCCTAGCGGTTGAGGGTGGTTTCTGTTTGCCGCTTGCGGCTTAGCGCTCGACATGGTGCCTTGCGAGCGCTAAGCCGCAAGCGGCAAATCGCGCGTTACGGCGCGAACACGATCAATTCGATCCGCGCCATCGGCATCTTTTCGGTTTCGGGTACCGGCGTCGGCGACGTGCCACAGCCGATCGACCGAGTCGTTCGCGTTGACCACCACCACCAACCAGTGCGATGAACGCTGTGCTTGCTACGCAGATATTCAAGCACGATTTCGGCTTGCTTCGTCGTCACCGTCTGGGCGAACTCTGGTTTCTGGGCCTGGTCGGCGAAAGCGGCGATCATCAGCTCCGCGCCCACATATTTCTGCTCATTCATCCATGCACCGCCATCATCGAGCAGACCGCGGCCTTTGTCGGTCAGCACAGCCTTGCCAGGCTCGAACAGGTCGGCCTCGGAGTACCACTTGCGGAATCGCTTCATGTCGGGCCGAACCAATTCTTTGGCGGGATCAACGACATAATTCCGCACCACCGGCAACGCCTTGATAGCGTCGGAGTTTTGCTTTACGGAATTCACCATCCGGCGGACATCCTCCAACGACGACATCGCCTCGGCATAAGCATCGTTGGTCTTGAGTAACTTCCCAAGCGATCCCTCGCCGTTCTTGACATCGCTGATGGCTGACTTGACCATTTGCAGCGATTGCGTGAGTTCGGTGTAGAGTTTCTCGTCCTTGACGAGCTTGCCGAGCGTGCCCTCGCCTTTCTCGATGCTGGTAAGCGTGGCGTCCGCCTTGGTCAGCACGCTGTTGAGTTTCCTGGTCGCGCCGAGAAGGTCCTGCGTGACCGACGATCCATTGTCGCGAAACGCCTGCATGACGGTATCGACTTCGACAAGCAGTTTGTTCAGCTTGCCGGCGGCCTGAGCGATTTGCTCGATGGCGTCAGGTTGCACATTGGCCTGGAGTTCGCCGAGATCATCGATGGGTTGAGCGATCGCCGATCCGGGTACGACGCGCACCGACCTGCCGGCAAACAGGCTTTCGGAAGCGAGTTGGACCTTGGCGTCGGCGCGGACGAGATGGCGGAATTTGTCGGCGATGCGCAGGCGGAGTTTGACTTTGTCTCCGGGCTGTTCGGGAGGGAGAATGGCTTCGACATCACCCGCGTCCATGCCCTGGATGCGCACGCGACCGCCGACTTCGACTCCGGCGATATCGGCAAACCCGACATGTACGCGAAAATGGCCTCCGCCCCAGCCGGCACGCTCGCCAAAAACGGACAGTGCCATGCCCGCAAGTGCGAGTACAAGTAGGACGCAGGCGCCAAGCAAGATCGCCTGTTTTCGTGAAAGGGATTGAGACACAAAATCCTCCGCCGCCAAGAATGCAAGTAAGGTGCGACGTGCTAGACGGTGTATTATACGCAGCCAGCGAAAGAAATGCGTGGGCGGACGAATCCGAAATGCGAAAGCGGCGAAACAGAGTTTCCTAATCGAGGATCGACATCGGATTTTGGTGGTTAGTTGGTTGTTAAGCCACGACGCGCAAGCGGAGCGCGAGGCGAATCCCTCGCGCTCCGCTCGCGCGTCACGGCTTAACGATTGAAATTTAGTACAACAGTTCGACCAGGCCCAAAGGCACAGACCATTCGCGCATCTGCTGAAAGTGTAACGCATCACGTCTGAACGTGTCGGTTTGCTCTTCGGAGCCATCACCCAGCCGATTGTCGAGCATTGGAGTCAAGACACTCTCGCGCCAATTCATCAACGTGTCGGCGAATCGGCCAAAGAGTTGACGCACATACATCGGCGCGAGCGTAGGATTGACCGCGTCGATCGCTGGCGCCGGCTGAGGCGGATTGCCGCTGTCCAGGCCGAACTTGAGTGTGATGCCTTTGGCGTTGAAATCCAATTCGATGGAAAACTTGCCCGGCATCGGATCATCGCTGAACTCCGGGCATTCGATTTGATTTTGTGACGGCAACGCCGCCGGCTTGGCCGATGCGAACGGCGTCGCGACAAAGCCAAGCAAAACAATTAATGCAGGCGCAAGACATGCCTTCATAAACGACTCCATTCGTTGATTGATTTGATTTCCATATAGCCCCGGACTATATATCAAAACCGCAGATGCCGCGCGACAGCCGGAGGCACGTTCAATAACACCAGTTCCTCGTCGATCTGGTAGCGGCGGATCTTCTCTTGAAGGTAGCTCGTGATCTCCCGCAGCCGATCGCGTTCCGCCGACCCGACGAACGGCGACTTCATTTGGCGAATCCACGCATATTCAAAACACGACAGCGTTCCCGTCGGCTTCAATAGGCGTTCGTAGCTTGCGTAAATATCTTCCACCAGGCTCAAGCTGAAGTTGTTTAACGGCAGTCCGGAGATCATGATGTCATAGACGGCCTGGCCTGGCACATCTTGCAACGGCGAATGCAAAATGCGCGACTGCTCTCGGTGTCTGCGAAAATCCGGCTCATTCTCAAACCGTTGGCCGAGATAGGCGACGAAATCGCCGTTGATCTCGACGATATCGAACTGATCGCCCGGTCGCAAATGCCGAACGATCTCGGCAGTGACGGCGCCGGTGCCTGGCCCGATTTCCAATATTCGCCGCGGGCCTGGCAGATTGCGCAGCGGGCGAGTCAAAGCCCGCGCCAAGGCTCGACTGCTGGGCAGGATCGACCCGGTAGTCTGATACCGCGTGCGAAATTGCCGATAAAACTCCCGGTATTCGGTCAAATACTGCATACACGAAACCCGCAATTGATAGGGGAGGACGATAGCATGAAATAAAAAACACGCAAGGCGAATTGAACCGGAATTGATATTTCCGAGCCTGAGCGCCAGCGAAGGGCGCCGCCTGGCCCATCGCTGGCGCTCAGGCTCGGACGATATATCAAATCCCGCTGCCGCTCTGATGTTCGACGACGTGCAGGCCGCACTCTTTTTTGCCTGTGCCTCGCCATCGACCGGCACGTTCGTCTTCGCCTTCGCCGACGGGCGCCGTGCAAGGCCAACAGCCGATGCTGGGATAGCCAGCGTCATGCAGCGGATTGTAGGGCACACCGTTCTTGACGATGAAGCTCCAAACGTCCTTCGTGGTCCAATTCAACAACGGGCTGATTTTCACGAGATTAAACTTCGCGTCCCATTGGACGACGTTCGCCTGGCCGCGGTCGCCGGTTTGGTTTTTGCGTATCCCACTGATCCAGGCCTCATACCCGACGACGGCCCGTCGCAACGGCAACACCTTGCGATCGTGGCAGCATTGGTCGGATCGATCTGCATACAGCGGTCCGCCGTGCTCGGCTTCATATTCGGGAACGGTCGTTTCGGCTCGGACGTACTCAACCTCGATACCGTATTTCGCCTTGATACGTTCGCGAAGCTCCAGCGTTTCGGGAAATTGATAGCCTGTCTCGAGATTGAAGATGCGCACGCGCGGATTGATGTCGGCGAGCATGTGGATAATGCAATTGCCTTCCGGGCCAAACGCGGTCGCCATCGTCAGCTTTGGGAAGAACGTGTTCACTGCCCAACGCAGGATCGTCTCGGCCGATTGGCCTTCGAGACATGCACAGGCTTCGGCAATTTGTCCAGGCGTGAAATGCTGGTCCGGCATTCGTGATTCTCTCCGCGCCTAGCGTGGCGCATTTCGTTGATCGTATATGGCCCGCAATCTTAGGACCGGTCCACCATCGAACCCGCCATTTATTGCGGGCTATATTTGCGCATGTACCTACTATCATCATAGTAGGTTTTTTTCCTACTTTCGTGTCTACTTTGACGCTACCCTCAAAAGTCGATTTCCGAGGCTGAAGCGTAAGCGAGGCGGCCTGAATGCCTCGCTTACGCTTCAGCCTCCGACGGAAAATCGACTTTTGATGGGCGCATCTACTTTGGCGGGAAAAGCGATGCGAGTCGGCGGCATCATTTTGTGCGGTGGGAAAAGCTCGCGAATGGGGCAGGCGAAAGCCTGGCTGCCGGTCGCGGGTATGCCGATGCTCTGCCGAATCGCACAAACGCTCGGCGAGGCAGTGCAGCCGATCGTCGTGGTGTCCGCAAGCGAACAAACGCTGCCGCCGCTGCCGTCCGATGTCATCATCGCCCATGACGAACAACCCGATCGCGGTCCGATGCAAGGCCTGGCGACGGGCCTGGCCATTATCGCTCGCCATGTCGATACCGCATTTGTGACGAGTTGCGACGTGCCGAGGCTCCAGTCGAAATTTGTGCGACGCATGATCGACCTCGCCGACGGTTTTACGTTGTGCCTACCGGAAACGGCGGACGGCATGCATCCCTTGGCGGGGATCTATAGCGTTTCCCTACTGCCCGAAATTCATGCGATGCTGGCGCGCGATCAACTTCGATTGCTCGACCTGCTGGATCACGGCCTCACTCGTCGAGTGCGCGAGTCCGAATTGCGCGACGTTGACCCCGATCTCGTTAGCTTGCGCAACATCAACACGCCGGAGGAATATGCGGCACTTGTTCGCGAAATGATTACTCCATATCGCGATAAACCTGCAACGTTTGCCTAGCACAGCGCTCCCATGAGTAGGTTCGCGCCAACTCCGTCACGCCTACGCGTAGGCTGCGCTGCCAATCGTCATCGACGATGATGCGCTGCATGGCATCACGCCAGCCGGTGAGATCGTTCGGATCGAGCAGATGAGCACATGGCCCCACGACCTCGACCACCGACCCTGCCGTGGACGCCAGAACGGCGCCGCCACAAGCCATCATTTCCAAAGGCGGCAACCCGAAGCCTTCGTAAAACGAGGGGAACACCAAGGCACGAGCGGCACAATAAATCGCCGCCAGGTCCGCGTCCGCCACGTAGCCCAAATGCATCACACCTCGGTGTTTCGCCTCGGCCTCATAGTATGCGGCGAACTCGGCGGCGTTCCAACCCCACCCGCCCGCCAGCACCAGCGGACAACGCTCACGCACCGCCGCCGGTAGATCGCAATACGCACGCATCAACATCATCGGATTCTTGCGAGGCTCGATCGTGCCGACGAAAAGCAGGTATTGTTCGGGCAGACCGAGTCGCCGCAATACCGCTGCCGTCTCGTCGGCCGACATCGGTCGAAGATCGGCGCGAATCCCCAAATGCGTGCAGGTGATACGCTCCGCCGGGATATTCAATTCTCGCACCATTTCCTGGCGTGTGAATTCCGAGACAGCGAACAGATGCCGACAGCGCTGCAGTCCCGCCTGGAATTCGCGCTCGTAATAGCGGACGCGATCCAGCGGATGCCATTCGGGATGCAACAGTACTGATAAATCATGAACCGTCGCCACGGTAGGGATGGAACTCGGCAGCGGAATATAGTTCGGTTCATGGTAGATGTCGTATCGATGCCAACGATTCGCCAATCGCAGGTAACCGCCGAGCGCGCGTTCGCCGAACGCCCGCATCTGATTCATGATCGCGTCTCGCCAAGTGCGGGTCGCGCGATCTGCGTTTGCCAAAGACGAACCGCGCCGCGGCCTAAGCGCACCACCAATGCGACGCGGGCTGCGCCACCAATCGGGCGGGAAGATGTCGAAGGTGTCGGTCGGAGCAATCACGCGCAGGCTTTGCAACAGCTCGGACGTGTAATGCCCGATGCCCGTCTTGGGGCCGAGAGCGGTCGATTGATTGAGAATGACGCGCATCGGAATCCTTCTTCGCGTCCGGCTCCCTATACCGGATTATTACCACAGAGGCACAGAGGCACAGAGGCACAGAGGCACAGAGGCACAGAGGCACAGAGGCACAGAGGCACAGAGGCACAGAGGCACAGAGGCACAGAGGCACAGAGGCACAGAGGCACAGAGGCACA
>SIAQ01000019.1 GCA_009697105.1 Gemmataceae bacterium
GCCCGTTCGCACGCTGCGGGTAGAAGGCTCTGATGAAACCTGGATCCAACGAACGCCAGCGATGGCAGCAGGTTTGACCGATCACGTGTGGTCGTTGGCCGAGTGGTTGGCCTACCCAAGCGTGCAACGACGGTAGGACACCAGGCAAAATCTTGTCCGCGACGAAATCGGCGATTTCACCAAAGACGTCGTCAATGGCGGCGACAGCAGGTTGGATGAGGCGCAGATCGCGGAAGGCGCCGCGCTCATAAGCCTCGCGGACCAATTCCAAACGGCCCGAGCCCGTGGTGCTCAGCGCTTCCAGCAATGGCTTGAGCACGCGGGCACTGGTTTGCGTGGCCGACAGTCCCAGATCGGTCGTGGCGATGGGCTTGAGATCGCCGGCGGCTCCGGTCTCTCCCTGCGTGTAGAGAATCGCATTGACGAGCGTCGCCAGATCGAGCAGTGCTTGGGCTGAGGTTTTGTCGGTGGACTCGACGACCGCCTTGATCCCCTCCGCGACCTTCGCAAAGACTGGGGCCTTGGCGCCGGCCTGTTCGAGCGGCACGATGAGTTTCTTGATGCGGAAATCGCCCGCGGCAACGACGCTTCCCGCGATCGCCAGTCGGCGTGCTTCGTCGTAGACCTGGGCAAGGAGTGCGATGCTCATCGGAAAGAACCCTCAAGGAACCTACGAGCCGGAAGCGTAAGCTACGGTCCCCCCAAGAAAACCCGTCGCTAACGCTTCCGGCTCGTCGTGCCAGTCACAGCGTCAACCGCACGATCGCCGTGCGAGTCACAATACTCAGCGGCTTGATCTGCAGCTTGCGCGTATCGAGATCGTGGCGGAAGCGCGCGATCAGCGTGTTGTCGTCAAATAGGTCTGCGGGCAAGAGCGACAGCAGATGGCAGCTGGCCGGTTCCTCACTCATGCCCGCGTCGGTCATCGCCAGGCGAGTGCCGCTGGCGTCTTCCACGACATACGTGTCGCCGACGCGGCCGAGTTGCTTGAAACGGAGTGCATAGATCGGCTGCTTGTCCGCCAGCGGCCCCTTGAGGTGCGACTTGACGTCCTTGACGACAGCGGCGAAATCGGTCTGCCCGTGACGGCGAATCGCGTCGATGTCTTTCGTCTCAAGCGGGCGCGGGATCATGCCTTCCCAGCGCACGCGCGGATTGACGTTGCCCGGATAGACGCATAGCTCCGGCACCTGGGCCACCTGGAAGAAACTGTCGTCGCTTTTGATGTACTTGACCGCCTTGTACGGGCGAAAATTCTGCGTCAAGCGGATGCGGCCATTGCCGAGAGTCATCCACACTCCGGTGTCGATGTATTCCTTGCGGGCGACGTCGTCGTGCGTATTGAAGGCGAGTTGGACGAGTTCCGCGGTGGTTTCAACCAGGCCGGCGTCCTTGAGTTCACCGAGATGCCAGGCGTGTCCAAGCCAGGCGGCAATGGCGGAATCGGTCTCGGGCTTGAGTTCGGGATCGTCGAGGCGGCGCTGCAGATAGGCTCGGCCTTGTTTGACGAGCGCGTGCAGCCTACTGAGCTGGTCAAGAGCCTCGCTGTATATCCGCTCACGCTGTTGACTTGGCTGATCGGTGAAGGATCCATCGTCGACGGCGAAGAGGCGCGTGTAATTGTGAAGGGCAGCCTGGGCACCTGGCAAATAGGCGTTGCCGAGTTGCTTGGCTTGCTCCTCCATGCCTGCTGCAAGCTTGGCGTTCATGTTGCCGATGCCGACACGGATGAGATCGGCGGTGAGCCGTTCGAGGACGTCGATGCCAGCCAGCTGCGCTTTGACCTTCTTCGCCAAAGCGCCGAGGTTGACCTGACGCGGTTTGTCAGCGTCGGCTTGCTTCTTTTCGACGCGAGCCTGGATCTTCTCTCGCTTGCCTTGCAGATCGTCGGGCACAGCGGCAGCCTTGAAGGCCTTCTTTTGCACGTAGGCGTACATAAGTCCGAGACAGTGCTTACACGGAAACTGCCGGCTCGGACACGAGCAGCGGTGTGTCGGTTGGTCCGCGCGGGCGAAATCGCAAGAGCAGCGATATGGCTCCTTGCCGCTGCCCTGACATTCACCGAACAGAATCGATTCGTCTTCGGATATGTGGTACGCGGTGAATTTGTTCTTGAGGACCAGGCCGCGCCCGTTCTTGATTGCGTCGGGATTCGGCGCTGCGGCGTCAACATACGCGTCGTCGAGAGGGATCATCGAGTCGGCTCCTCTGGCAACCGCCTCCGTACAGGAGTATCGGCGTAGAGAGGTTATACCAACCCAGCAGAGCGTCGGCGACTCGCATACCACGACCAGAATCGCGCCGGCGATGGCACCCCGGCACGGCGTCGAGATCAGGCTGCCAGGGCATTGACGAGCGACGACGCCGACTTCAACGTCAACGCGTTTCTGCCGATCCAACCCGCGCCGGCATCGGAATGCAAGCGTGGTTTGACACCGTTCGTTCCGTTCGCGAGGTCTAGGAAGGTCGGGGTCGGTACATTTCCAACGGACAATCCGCGATCCGTGAACCGGATGCGGGCAGCTGACGCAGGTTCAGTTTTCAAATGCCAATGCGAATTTGAATTCAGCCCATCTACGCCGTCGCCAACGCCAGAGCGAAAGCGCAACCATCGTAGAACTCGTTGATGTTGGTGTGTTCCTGAATCGTGTGCACATCGTGTTGGCCCGCGCCGAAGGTGATCGTCGGGATGCCGTGCCGGGTCAGCCAATTCGCATCGAGGCCGCCGTTGGAGAGTTTGAGCGTCGCGTCCCAGCCAAGGCTCTTTGCGACGGCTTGCGTGGTGGCGATGACGGGGCTGTTTTCTTTCAGATGGAACGGATAGTAATCGCGTCGAGTCGTGAACTTTACTTTGCCAGTCTTGCCTTTGTCATCACGCACTGCCTTGGCCGCCTGCACGAATGCTGACTTATACGCGGATGTGATGGCGGTGATGAACTTGGTATCGTGGCTGCGCGATTCGCCTTGAATCTTGACGAAGTCGGTGACGACATTGGTCGCCTGGCCCGCGGGTCGGCCTTGGCCATCGCCGAACGGACCGACGTTCGATGTGCCTTCTTGTGTTTTCTTTTTCACTTTGCCGAACCAGCCGTCCTTATGAATCGCCGCCAAAGCGCGAGCCGCGATGATCGTGGCGGAGATGCCGCGTTCGGGATGTACGCCGGCGTGGGATGCTTTGCCGATGATTTCGACTTCCCAGCGATCCGCGCCGACAGCGCCGATGGTGATGGTCTGGGCCGACCCGCCGTCAATGTTGAAGCCCATGATCGGGTTGCCGAGTTCGGCGGGATCGAGCATGCGGGCGCCCCATAGACCGCTTTCCTCGCGGACCGTGAAGAGTACGGTGAGTGGGCCGTGCGGCAGCTTTTGCTGGTGCAATTCGCCTAGCATGGTGACGAGCGCCGCAACGCCGGTGCGGTTGTCGCCGCCGAGAGCGGTCTTGCCCTGCGGCACGATGCGGTCACCTTTGCGCACCGGAACGGCACCGGCGCACAGCGGCACGGTATCGAGGTGCGTCGAGAACAACCGGCGCGGGCCCGGTCGGGTGCCGGGTAGCGTTACGATCAGGTTGCCGGTCTGGGTGGGCAAGGGGGTTTTCGTATTGGCGTCATCGAAGCGGATCGCCGATGCGGGGACGCCGAGTCCACACAGAGCCTTGGCGACGGCCTCGCCGATGGCTTTTTCTTGGCCGGTAATGCCTTCGATGGCGAGAAAACGCATGAGCCGATCCACAGCAGCGGTGCGGTCGAATGTCAAACTGGACATGATGGGAAGCCTTCTCTGTTCACTGCTTGAGGCTTAGCTCTCTCGTGAGATCACACGAGCGCTAAGTCGCAAGCGAAAAATACAAAATCGTCAATGCAAGACGTTATATTCGTCACGCCATTTTTCGCCATTTTCGCTATTGCGTTTTTTGACGAGTCTGGCATAAGCCCGGCAATTCTTGGGGGATTGTCATGACGGGAATGTTCCACACTGCGGTCGTTGGGGTTCTGCCATTGCTGGCGCTTGGTTGCCAAAACCTGCAGCCGGCGATGGAGCTTTCACCGGTCACGCCGATCGTCGCCAGCCCGGTCAAACATCCGAATCCGGTGTTTATTCCGCTCGGCGAAAACGATTACGGCCCGGTGTTTGAGAAAGCGCTGGAAGTGCTGGGCGACTACGGATTCGAGATCGCCGACGCCAACCGCTACGATGGCCGAATCGAGACCACGCCGCGCATCTCGCCCGGAATTGGCCTGTTCCTTAAATCCGGCAGCCCGGACGTCTACGAACGCCTGCTCTCGACGTTCCAAACCTATCGACATCGCGTGACCGTGCAGATTCAACCGGCCGAGCAGGGCGGATACTTCATCGAGTTCATCGTGCGCAAGGAACTCGAAGACCTCGCCCGGCCAATTCGCTCTACGATCGGCGGTGCGGTCTTCCGCGCGGAGCATACCGTGGAACGGCAGACGGAAGTCATCGACCCGACGATCTACGATCCCGCCTGGTTTTATCGTGGTCGTGACGAAGGCCTGGAGCAGGAGTTGATTCGTCGATATCGGGGTCGGTAACTTGGCTTGCCGTTTGGCGCTTGCACAATTCCATGTGAGCGTTGAACGGCAAACGGAAAAACGGCGTCCCTACTTCCCCTCGCCCGTCTTCAGCACCATTGGCGCAGCAGCGCGGATGAAACCCTCGCCGACGATTAGCCAACCTTCGCCTTTGAGCAGGTCGCTGTTGGCAGCTTGCAAACGTTGAACAAGTCGAGGTGGGGCCAGAATCTCGACGCGCGGCGAGGCAAAGGTTACGACGCAAGCCTCGACTTCGTTTGCCGGCAGATTGCGCTGTTTGGACCACACCCGCCAGGCGTCGCGCCACGCCGTTTCCGCGGGCTCAATCACCAGGTCGGACATATTTCGTAACGCCGCGAGTGGCAAACGCAGGACAGGCGCAAGCTCGTTCAGCTGCCAACCGTCGGCCTTGACGCCGAAACCGAGAAACTCATCCGCCGTCGTCAGGAGCGTCAGCATCACTCGCTCCGCGCGATCGACGATGACATGCTGCCAAACGGCATCGACCGCATCGCAGGCGAGGCGTTCAATTTCACGCGGGAAACCGTTTGCTTCTTTCCAGTCGCATGGCTGACCGACACAGGCGTGAAGCACAGCTGGGTCGAATCGGTGGACCTCATCGACGAGCCAATTTGTGTGTGGGCACTCAGCAATAGGCAAGAAAATCGGCGGCTCCGCGCGGTTTCCCGAATTGTCCAATCGTTCAATGAATGGAAGTCGCTGGCGTTCAGTAAGGCGAATCGGCACGCTGCAATTTTTCAACGCCATTCTGCCGCTTTCGGAAATCGTCCAGCGATTGAGGTCGGCGCGGTCAATCAATCCATCATGCTGAATACCCTGGAGGATGCCCGCAAGAATTGGCGCGGGCAGGCCAAGCCAGCGGTCGATTTCATCCCCAGGAGCGACGTCAAGTGCCTGCAAGATCAGCAGGACGAATGGATCGATAGGTTGCGAACGGACGACCTCGACCGGCGCTTCGATGCGATGGATATAGGCGTAACCTGTCCACAAGCCGCGCGGTTTGAGCGTGGCAAGCTGGCGCCACCAACCCGCTAACGTCTTGCTTCCGGGAGAAATGAGGGACGCAGCACGATCCATTTACAACTCCGCAGCGTCCCGTCCGCAATAATACTGCGGGACACGCTGGGCTATTATACCGCACTTGGGATAATTTGGCATATTCGGTTTTCATATAGCCCGCCATTTATTGCGGGTTCGCTGGAAACCCGCCATGAATGGCTGGCTACATGGGAGGACGAAATGCAACAATGATGCCATCGACAAAAGTCCGTTTCGGAGGCTGAAGCGTAAGAGGCTGCCTGAATGCCTCGCTTACACTTCAGCCTCCGACGGGAAATCGACTTTTGTCGGTGGTGTCAACAATTGAACCCGCTCGAAGTCGTCACCGGTTCGAGATCAGCGTCGCAATCGGCTTGGTCGCGGTGATGTTATCGAGGATGATCTTTACGATCACGAGCAACGGCACTGCGAGAATCGCGCCGACGACACCCCACATAAACGACCAGAACGCCAGCGACAACACAATCAACAATGGGCTAACGTCAAGACGCTGGCCCGCCATGCGAGGTTCAACCCAGCTGCCGATCAACTGCTGAATGCCGATCAACAGCCCGGCGATAACGGCGCCCTTCCAGATTTCGTCGAATTGCAAAAAACTCAAGAAGATCGGAATCGATACCGCGATAAGGCTGCCGAGATACGGAATGTAGTTGAGCAGGAAAATCAAGATGCCCCAGGTCGCCGCCAATTCGACCTGAAAAAACGCCAGCACGGTATAGGACGCAATCCCCGCCAGGGCGCTAACGAGCGTCTTGACGGCGACATATTGGCTAATCGCCAGGTTAATGCTCTCGACGACACTCATGATGCGCCCGCCAGGCTGCTCGCCGAACGCCAGATTGATACGTCTCGGGAAACTCACTTTCTCGGCGATCAAGAACAAAATGTAGAGGAGCGTCAGCGCGACCCAGGTGGTTGACGTACGAAACCGCGCGACAGCCGCGCCCGTGGCCGTCACGATGTCCTCCGGCGAAATATTGATCTCGCGCAGAATCCGGTCTTTCGGTTCAGGAATGTCGAACGGCAGCCGCGCGTGGACGCCTTGAATCATCGTGTCAAGTCGTTTTTCGTATTGGAGCAGCTTGTCCTTATCCGCCGCTTCGGAGAGGTTCGCGATCATCAACGAAGCGACGGCGAACATGCCGAGCATCATCACGCCGCCGATCACGACATAAGCAAACGCCGACGAGATGCCGCGTTTCATCAACCAGCGGTGGATCGGATGCAGCAAAAAACCAAGGAAGAGCGCGATAAATAGCGGTTCGAGGATATCGCGGAATTTTTCCAGCAAATGAATCACGAGCACGAGAAGCACGACGCCATAGGTCGCGATGCGCATCCGCTGCATGAAAACGGATTCGTCGGCAGGTTCAGACGCGGCGGTTGAGTCAGTCATGGCATTTCCTTGTTAAGTGTCTCTTGCGTTTTATTCCGCGGAGATTTGCTTGACAGGGCCTACTCCGCCACATTTGATAGTCCAGGGTGAAAAAATCATTAACCACAGAGGCACAGAGGACATGCATTGAAGGTGGTACACGAAACGAGCTAATAGATTGCAACCACGGATAACCCGGCGCGGCCAAGCCGCGACAAATGCAGAATCACAAAAGTACGAAAACACGAAAGAGGAACACTAAAGATTTTTTCGTGATTTCATGCTTTCGTGTTCTCGTGATTCGTATTGGATTGCGGCTTGGCCGCGCCATGCTATCTGTGGTTGAACTTGATTTACTTCAATCCATTTCCTGATCCCCGGCGTTGAGTTTCAATACCTTGTATTTTCTCTGTGTCCTCTGTACCTCTGTCGTTAGTTCACTGCGGCCTCTGGGGTTCAAATTATTGAGGGGCGATACTGTATGAATACGCGTTATTATCTCTGCCTACTGTGTCTCCTGACTCCCACCTTCGCCTCCGCCGATGAAGGCATGTGGCTCGTCAATCAGCCGCCGCGAGAGTTGCTCAAGAAGAAGTACGCATTTGAGCTGACCGACGCTTGGCTGAATCGCGCGATGAAGGCGTCGATCCGGTTCAACAACGGCGGGTCGGGCAGCTTCGTGTCACCGAACGGTTTGGCGATCACCAATCACCATATCGGGTCGGACGCACTCCAGAAACTAAGCAGCAAGGGCAAGGACCTCTACAAGGACGGGTTCTACGCCAAAACGTTGGCCGGCGAACTGAAGTGCCCCGATCTGGAATTGAATGTCCTGCAAGAGATCATCGACGTGACCAAGGACGTGCAAGGCGTCATCAAGCTTGGCATGAGTACAGATGATGCGATGGCCGCCCGACGCGCGATCATGGCGCAGATCACCAAAGACTCGCTCGCCAAGACCGGTCTGCGCAGCGATATCGTCACGCTCTATCACGGCGCTCAATATCATCTTTACCGCTACAAGAAATACACCGATGTCCGCCTCGTCATGGCTCCGGAGCATCAAATCGCGTTCTTCGGCGGCGATTCCGACAACTTCGAGTATCCACGCTTCAATCTCGACATCTGCTTTTTTCGAATTTATGAGGATGGCCAACCCGCCAAGACGCCCGACTACTTTCCGTTTAGCACGCTCGGCCCGAAGGACGGCAATCTCGTCTTCGTTTCCGGCCATCCCGGCACAACGAATCGACTGGAGACCTATGCCCGATTATTGCATCGCCGTGACATGATCCTGCCATACACCCTTCAGATGTTGCGCTATCGCGAAGCTTTACTGTCGCAGTATGCGGAAAAAGGCCCGGAGCCGCGCCGCTGGGCCCAGCGCGACCTGTTCCCCGTTGCCAACGCACGCAAAGCGCTGACGGGCCAATACCACGGCTTGCTCGATCCCGCGATCATGCGGACCAAGTTCGAGCACGAGACGGCCCTGCGCGAATCCGTTGACGAGAAAGCCGACGCCCCGTGGACCCGCATCGCCGATGCCCAGAAAAAAGTACGCACGTTCGAGAAGGAATATTATATGCTCGAACGTGGCGACGCCTTCGATAGCCGACTGTTTCGCATCGCCCGAACGCTTGTGCGGATGAAAGACGAATTGGCGAAACCCGACGCCGACCGCCTGGCCGAATACCGTAGCTCTGGGCTAAGCTCGCTCAAGTTTCAGCTTTTCTCGCCAGCACCCATTGTCAAAGAGTATGAGCAGATGAAATTGGCCGGCTCGCTTTATTTCCTCGCGGAGCAACTCGGCGCCGAGCACGCGCTGACCAAGAGAATTCTCGCCGGCAAGTCGATCCCGGATCGCGCCAAGGAATTAATCGGCGGCACGACGCTCGACAACGTCAACCGCCGCAAGGTTTTCGCGGGCGAAGTCGAAGCCCCGCCCGGCACCTCAACGACGGATTCGTTGCTCGAGTTTGCCCGATTCCTTGACAAAGGGGCCCGCATCCTGCGACAGAAGTTCGACGAGCTCGATGAGATTCAGCAACAAGCCTACAGCGACATTGCCAAGATTCGTTTCGCCAAGTTCGGCGCATCAATCGCGCCCGATGCCACGTTTACATTACGGCTCGCATTCGGAACCGTGCAGGGTTACGAGGTTGATGGCGTCAAACTCGGTCACACCACGACGATTGAAATGATGTACGATCGCGCCAAGGAACAGAACTACCAGCAACCATTCGACCTGCCCAAACGCTGGCTTGATGATCGCGCAAAACTCGACGCGAAAACGCCGTTCAACTTCGTTTCCACCGCTGACACGATTGGCGGCAACTCCGGCAGCCCCGTGCTCAACCGGGCCGGCGAGTTCGTCGGCATTAACTTCGACCGCAACCGCCATGGTTTGGTACGCAACTTCGTCTACACCGATCACCAGGCCAGGCACATCAGCGTGCACTCGCAGGCCATCGTGGAGTCGCTGCAGAATCTGTACGGAGCGTCGGAGTTGGTGAAGGAATTGACGGCGCGATGAAATGGAATTGCCGCTTGCGGCGTAGCGCTCGACTGGTCGTTACTGAGCGCTAAGCCGCAAGCGGCGCACGTTACTCCGCGTGCATGCTCTCGCTAAGTTTGCCGAGGGCTTCGCTTTCGATTTGGCGGACACGTTCGCGAGTTAGGCCGAGACTTTTGCCGATCTCTTTGAGCGTCTTCGGATCTCCGCCGTCAATGCCGAATCGCATGCGCAGAACGGTGGCTTCGCGGATGTCCATTTTGTCGAGCAATTCAATGACGTGTTTGAGATCGTCGGCTTCGACCATTTCGAGATCAGGCGATTTCGCGTTGCCGTCCATGACCATCTCGTCGAGCGACCAACCGGAATCGGGCTGATCGGTTTGCGGTGCGGCGTTGTAGACGCGGATCGCTTTCTTGATGATGGCGAGTTTTTTCTTCGGCAGATCCATGCTTCGTGCGACTTCTTCCTGCGTTGGCGTTCGGCCGAGTTGGGCCTGCAAGTTGGAGGTCGCCCGGCGCCATTTCGCGAGCAGTTCGACCATGTACGCCGGGATGCGGATAGTCTTGGCGGTGTTGACAAGCGCACGCTTGATTGATTGCTTAATCCAGTAGCTGGCATAGGTACTGAAGCGCGTGTTCATCGTCGGGTCAAAGCCTTCGACAGCACGGAGGAGGCCGAGATTGCCTTCCTCAATCAGATCCTGCAATAACAGGCCTTTGCCGGTGTAACTGCGTGCGATATTGACGACAAGCCGAAGATTGGCGCGAACCATGCGGTCGCGTGCCGCGGTATCGTCGTGATCGATGATTAGGTGCGCAAGCGATTTCTCCTCATCTGCGCTGAGGAGTGCGGTTTCGTTAATCTCGCGCAGATAGGTCTCTAGCGGCGACTGGACCGCTAAACTCCGCTGCCGTCGTGGTCGCGTCATGAGGTTGTTTCCGAGGCAATAGTGATCCGACGTGCGTTCATCCGAACGCTCCCTTGCCGATGTTCTGCCTTCATTGTAAACCGTTTCCACCCGCGCCGCAATTCGCAAGTCTTACCTGATCCACCCGATTAAAGGGGAAAGACGGAAAGAATTGAGTTGGAGCGGGCGTTCGAAATCCATTTCGAGCCAGCCTAAACGAAAGTACTGGGAATAAAGTCCTTCCCTTCAAATTGTTATCGACGCATGAAATCAAGGAATGAACGAACAGTAGGGCGAGTTTGGGAAACAAATCCACCCCCAGTATGTTTTGCCGTAATTATCGCTCACGATCCAATTAATCGTTCTGTGTGGAATCCGGTGTATAATTGAGATAACCACCAAAATCCGGCTGTCCGCCAAGGCGATCAGAAAAAGCTTACGCAAAGGCGATAAGGCGCGGAGCTGGATTGCTCCAGTGGCTTGTTTCGCGTTTTCTGCAATCCTTTTTTCGCATCTTCGTGGGATCGATAATACTACAACACGGGTGGAACGCCCGAGGTTGGAGGCCGCGAGGTTCTAATGCACGCCGCCGTTCGCGCTCTGATGACGGATATCCTCGATTACGCCGGGATATTCCCGCCGGCGAAACTGTCGCTTGACGTCGCACTGGCGAGCTATTTGGCTGCGAAGAAGGCAGACCCGAACCGCTGGATGCTGGGCCGATTCGTCTGCCCAACGGTGAGTCTTGGCGAGTTGCTGGCGCTCGCCCGGGCAAATGGCGATGCGGGCCTGCTTTCGGTCGCCGCGCTCGGCCAACCCGCGCCAGCGGAGAGTGCGATCCAATCAGCGCTGGCTGACGATCTAACGCGCATCGCTGAATTCCGCCGTGACTGGGGCAACGACGCGGTGATCGACCTGTTTGAAGTAGCCTTGCCGAAGCGTGCCGTTCCGCCGTTGGCTGCAATCGCCGAGGCGTTGGCCCGCGCCAACCTGCGCGGCTTCGTCGAGGTTCCTGCAGGGCCGACCTGGGCGCACGATTTCGATGCATTGACGGCGACGATCGCGCCGGGAATGCTTGGCCTGAAACTGCGCTGCGGCGGGTTGACGGCGGAGGCGTTTCCTTCAGAAACCGACGTGGCGCATTTCATTCACCGCTGCTCCGCGTATCGGCTGCCGTGGAAGGCGACAGCGGGATTGCATCACCCGTGCCGCCATTGGGATGCCGCGCTGGGCGTTTGGCATCAGGGGTTCCTGAATGTCTTCGTCGCTGGCATCCTGGCCCATGTTCACGCGTTAACCGAATCGGATATTGCTGCCATCTTGGCCGATCGTGATGGCAGCGGATTCCGAATGAGCAGTGGTCACATCGCTTGGAAATCGTGGTCGGCGACAATCGAACAAATCCGCACGCTGCGCGAATGCGCTGTCACCACGTTCGGCAGCTGCAGTTTCGACGAACCCTGCCAAGATTTATTGACGCTGGGTGTATTGGATATCGCGACTCCTGCGCTGGAGTGCTAACCCTTCGTCGCCACGGGTAGGGCGCCGATCTTCGCTGCCAGGATGAAGTCGTTTTCCGTCAACGCGCCACGGCATGGGTCCAAATTTCGATGACGACGTTTCGATACCCTGTCACATGCAGATCCGGGTGGTGATCCTCTGCCTCGGCAATCGGCAGAATCCGCTGGAAAAAGTCCAAGTCTGTCGCGAAATCGAGAACGCGCCATTCCCGCCGCAGACGTTTGCCGTCAGCGGTCGGAAGCCACCCGGTCACTGCACCCAAAAGTTCAGCGACCTGCTTTGGCGTCAACGCCGTCGCGCCGCCGCCGCATGGAACACATCGAGGATTCGCCAATTCGCTGCTGGTCGGCATGGATCCGCTCCTGTTAAATCGGGCAACTTGAGTGGCAAGGCGAGCATGGGCTATTGTCGCAAATCGACCGCACATCGGCGAAATCGGCAAAGTTTATCCCGCTTGCCAACAATCTTGAAGATTGCATCCGGCCCGGCTGGATGTTCCGATTTTGCCGATCCGATGGATTATATCAGACTCACCGATTTCCCGTCTTGAAAAGCGACGACGCCTGGTCGCGGAGATTCCGATGAAATTCGTTGCACGCTATCTGTTTGGCCTGGGACTGCTCTTCGGATGCTGCGCCAGCAGCGTCCACGCTCAAGATTACAAAGGCAAGGACGAGTTCGATTTTGTCCACTTCTGCCGCCGTCTCAAAGGCCGAATGATCGACCATACCGGCAACCACGGAAAGGACCATCGCATCTGGTCGCGGTCGCTGCATCAATGGCGGGATCTTTACGTCTACCTTCCGCCGGGCTACACGCCGAGCGTGCAGTATCCGTTTATGTTGTATCTCCATCCGTTTTGCATGGACGAGCGCACGTTTCTGGATCTCGTTCCGCTCATCGACGACGCTATCGCCTCGGGCAAGTTGCCGCCGTTAATTGTCGCCGCTCCGGACGGTTCGATGGACGGTCGCGGCAATATCGGCAAGCCGGGCAGCATGTTCCTCAACTCGCGCAGTGGCCCGTTCGAGGACTTCATCCTCGCCGACGTGTGGGATTTTGTCACCCAGCGCTATCCAATCCGCCCCGAGCGCGAAGCCCATATTCTCGCCGGCGCTTCGATGGGCGGGTTCGCCGCCTTTAACATCGGTCTGCGCCATCGCAACGCCTTCGGCATCGTCATCGGCGTTCATCCCGCGCTCAACCTGCGCTGGTGTGACGTCAACGGCAACCCCAGGGCCAAATTCGATCCCCGCAAATGGGCCTGGCGAACCTCGTTCGACAATCCCACCGAAGTCATCGCCGACTACTATGGTCTCGCCAAGATTCGTACCGCCCAATTTATCGAACCAGTTTTCGGCATCGGAGACGAAGCCATGGTAAATATCGTCTGGAACAACCCGCTCGAACTCGCCATCCGCACTGGGCTTCGCAATGGCGAGTTATCGATGTTCGTCGGGTACGCCGGCCGCGATGAGTTTAATATCGACGCCCAAGTCGAAAGCTTCCTGTACTACGCCAAGCATCGTGGTTGGGGCGTCGCTGTGGCCTTCGAGCCAGACGGCCGACACGACGGCCCGACCGCGCTCAAGTTCGTCCCCGCTATCGTGAAATGGCTTGGCCCGCAGATACAACCCTATGCGCCAACCATGAAAATGCCGACGACCGGCGAGACGTTCTACCCCGCTACCAAGAAGATGCCCGAAACGCAGCAGGCGCCGGCGATTTATCCGAACACGCGGCTGAATGGAGCGAAGGAGCCGCCAGTGGCGCCGTACACGCCAGATATGAACGAACTACGGGCCATTTATCCGGACACACGGCCCAACGCATTGAAGTCGAACAAAGATTACCCCGCATTGCCATTCACGAGAATGCCCAATGATCCGGCGTTACGGGCTCCGCCGGTGTACAACTTGGAACCCAAGGGGAAGCTCAGCGAGCCGCCGCTGCTACTGCCTGCAAATAATGTTCAGCCGGCATCAATGCAACCCTCCGCGGCCTTGCCCTATCCGCAAAGCAGGACAACGCTGACGCTGTCTGCGCTAAACCTCCCGCTGCCGCCCGCGTTCACGCCGGCCACGAAATAGCGGCGTGAAACATCCTACGGTGGATTGTGATCTTCTTGGCCTACTTGAGGGCGATCAGCGATTCCCGATGGTCACGCCACGATTCTTCAGGGCGGCTTCGAGCGTGGTGCGATCTGTTTTGCGGCCATCGATCCACGCGGTTACTTTGCCGTCGCGGAAATTGGCGGTGGCGCGTTCGACGCCGTCGATTTTCTAAATCGCCTCATACGCCGCCAGGCAACATGCCTTGCAATCAAGGCCGCCAGCGGGGATTTCGAGGAACGTCAGCTTGCCTGGCGGCAACATGCACAGCGGCTTGACGCCGAACGTGCTGTTCGACGCCGAGCGAAGCAAGTTGTCAAGCTTTTGCACGATCTGTTCGGGCGTCTGCTTCGGAAATAGCTTCGCCGGCACATAGTCGAACGTCGCTTCGGCGTTTTTATAGTCGATTCTCACCAGTTTCATATCCGCGAGTTTTTCACACACCTCGCGCAGATCGCGTTCGCGTTCGGGCATGAACAGGCCAGTGATTTGATGCTTGATCGGCTGAGCGCTCGCGATTGGTGCACCAATGGATAGCGCTGTCAGCGCAATGACGAAACAACGCAATCCGATGGCCATTTACGCTCCAATATTCGTTTAGCCGTTCGCCTTTGGCGAACGTGGACGTGATCCGATCATTCTGCGAATCGGCACGTTCGCGCTCGCCAAAGGCGAGCGGCTAAACAAGGAAAATTACCGCGTCTGAAACAACGCACTCTGTGTCAATTCATGGATCAGCGTGCGGATACCGCCGCCTTGCTTATTCGTGTTGGCAACGATCGTGGCGATCGGAGCGAGATCGCTGAACGTCAGGTTGCGGGCGGCGCCGTAAATCGCGAATTGACCGGCGAGATTCTTCAACAGTCGTTCGCGATCGGCGGCGATCAGGTTCTGGTAGTCGTTGATAGCGAGAAACTCTCGGCCATCGGGAAGCGTGCCGCTGGCATCGACTTTTGGCCCGAGCTTGAACTGGATGCCGATGAACGGATCGATCTCGCCGCGTGGTGCCGGGTCGCCGGCGCCGATCGAGCGATAGCGCGTGCGGAAGCCGCCGATGACGTCGAACGCTTCGAACGCGAAACCTGGCAGGTCGATCTTCGCATGACACAATGCACACGACGGATTATCGCGATGCTTGGCGAGTTGCTCGCGGACGGTCTTCGCGCCGCGCACGTCAGGCTCGATCGCGGGGATATTCGGCGGCGGCGGTTCGGGCGGTTGGCCAAGCAGGCGATCCAAGACAAACGCGCCGCGTGGTACGGGCGATGTCGTCGTGCCATTGACCGTAATTCGCAGGATCGATGCCTGTGTCAAGAACGCCCCACGCGGCGATCCCGCAGGCAGCGAGACTCGCCGGATCTGCGAGCCGCTGACGCCCTCAATGCCATAGTGCACCGCGAGACGTTCGTTCAGCAACGCGAAATCAGACTTGACGAGATAACTCGCATCGAGATTCTTGTCGAGCAACTCGCGAAAGTAGGCTCGCGTCTCGGCGACCGTCGAATCCTGTAAGTACATGTTGAATTCGGGATACAGTTTGCGATCCGGGTCGGTCGCGGCGATTGAACGCAGCTTGAGCCATTGGCCAAGGAAATCCTCGACGAAGCGCTGGGACTTCCCATCGGCGAGCAACCGCTCGACTTCGCCGCGCAACACGACGCCGTCGCGCAGCTTGCCCGATGCAGCCAGGTGCATCAGTTTTTCGTCGGGCATCGTGCGCCAAAAGAAGTACGACAGCCGACTCGCCAAGGCGTATTCGTCGAGCTTGGCCGTCGGTTCGATGTGATAGAAAAAGTTCGGCGAAAGGAGTGCCGCTCGATACGCCCAGCGCATCGCCAATTCAAAGCAATCGCCAGACTTGAGGCGTTCCTCGACCTTCGCAACATACTGCTTGCGAGTCTCCGGCGTGACGGGCCGCCGAAACGCACGCGGCAGAAACTTCCCGAGCAAGCGATCGGCGTCGATCAACGGCTGTTCGCTGTGTACGGTCCAGCTTCCGAGCGACGGTGCGGGGCGGTTCTTGCCCGCGCCCATCTCTTGCCGAACGAGCTTTCGCTTGGGTTAACCGGCTTTCGCCTTGTACTCCGCGAGCGGCAGATCGCCGAACAGAATCTGGTGGGCACGCGGCGGCCAAACGTCGTGCAGCGGGCCTTCGATGTCGAGATAATCGCAGGCGATGCCGGGGCCAACGAAGCCCATCGCGCGGTTCTTGCCACGGGTGTTCGCACCATGCGCGAGCGAGGCGGCGTTGAAGCCGACGATCGCGTTCTTGTTCAGCCAGGTGGTGATGTCGTGCACTTTTTCGTTGAGCGACGGCGCGTCGTAGTAACCGAGCACGGTGCTGGGATGCCCGCCGCCGCGACCGTCGCCGGTGAGTTGCACGATCGAGAGCCGCGCCGCTTCGGTGCCACGCGCGGGCAGGACTTTGCCCTTGTCCCATTTGAAACTCCACAGCGACGTGCGGATGCGATAGTTGCCGGGATAGATCGTGACGAACTCGATGAAGTACGGATGAAACGATTCATCCTCATGGCGAAACAGACCGACACTGCTGCCATTGCGGAACGAACCCATGCATTCGTGGGCGCCTTGATCGATGTGCATATGCTCGCCCGCCGGCGGGAACTCGGGATCGGGGTGTTTGTTCTTGAGCAGTACGCCATCGCCATGCAACAGCACATGGGCGACGAAGCCATGCGGATTGACGAGCGAGATGCGCTGCTTCGTCACGCTCGGCGGCTTGGGCTGCGTGGCGATGGCCATGGTGAGCGCGTGATCCGCCGCCTCGAGGTATTTGGCGAGATTGACGTGCGAGATGTCCAGCGCGTCGCTGTTGTTGTCGAAGCCATGTGCTGAGCCATCCGCGGGCAGTTCGCCTTGTAGCAAGAGGCCGGGCATGTCGAACAAGTCGCGCATCGTGTTCTCGTATTCGACGCGCGTCAGTCGGCGCAAGCGCGTGCGGCCATCGTTTGCGGCTTTGTCACGCTCGTTCTTCACGAGCACATCATGCAGTGTTTTCAGCGCCATCGATTTCTCGTCGGCACTCGGGCGTGGCTTGTTCTTGGGCGGCATCTCGCCTGATTCGATGCGGTCGTGGATCTTTAGCAAGTGAGCGAATTGTTCGGCGTTGCTCGCATCGAGTTTGAGCGCGGTGAGGTCCAGGCCGCCGCGTTTGGAACTCGTGTCATGACAGGCGTGGCAATACTTCTCGAAGAACGGCGTCTGGGCGCGGGCAATCGACGACGTAATTGCGAGGACGGCGATGATGTGGAGGAACTTGGGATGGAGCATTGAATGTTGGCCCGATCGACGAAAAGTGTTTACGTTTAGCGCTCGCAGGTCGTCAAGCCCCACCAATCGCTGCTCTCATGGTGGGGCTTGCAAGGCCTACACCATCTCCAGCCCGCGCATTGTGCCGCGGCCTGAGGAGAATTCGTTCGTGTCGATGCCAAGCCGTTGCAGCATCGACACGAACAAATTGGTCAGCGGATAGTTGTTCTGCTGGTCGAATGCGAGATATTGGCCATGCCGAAAACCGCCGCCCGCCAACAGTGTCGGCAGGTTGGTATTGGCGTGCGAATTCGCGCTGCCCATGCACGTGCCGTAGAGGACCATCGTGCGGTCGAGCAGCGATTGGCCGGCTTCCTGCGTGTCGTTGAGCGAGCGGAGGAACCCATCGAGCGCCTCGAATTGGCCTTCTTCCTTCGCACGCAAATCGGCAAGTACTTCGGGGCGATTGCCGTGATGCTTGAGGTTGTGGATCACGGTCGTGTCGATGAACAGCGAGATGACACGCGACGAATCGGTTTCGAGGGCGAGTTTGACCACGTCGAATATGAGCCGAGTCTTGCGCGCGAATTCGCGGTTGTCGTCGATGTCTTGCGGCGCGGTTGCGGTGACGCGCGGGCGGGGGCGATGTTCCCATTGTTCCATGGCCGCGAGGCGTTGTTCGAGTTCGCGCACCGACGTGAGATATTGGTCGAGCCGAAGTTGATCGGCACGGGAGAGCGTGCGATTGAGTCGGCGTGATTGGTCGGCGACAAAGTCGAGCAGGCTGCGCTGTTGCCTGAGCGCTTCGACAACGGCGGCGATCTCGTCCTGTCGGCCTTGCACGAACAGGCGTTGGAACAGCCGATTCGAGCTGCGTTCGGCAGGAATCGGCGCGCCGCTGCGGGTAAAGCTGAGCGATTGGTTGTTCTCGCCGCTCATCGCGAGAGTGAGCGACGGAAACCGCGTCTGGTTGCCGACCGATTCTGCAGCGAGTTGATCGAGCGAGATGCCGTTGCGAAACCCGCCGCGCTCGGGGTGTGGCGTGCCGGTGAGGAAGCATTTCTCGGCAGCATGAGCGCCAGTCACGCCGGGATGACTGACGCCGGAGAAGACGGTGAATTTGTCACGCACCCGCGACAGGATATTGAGATACGGCGTGAGTGCGTAATTACGGCCTGCTGTCGCCGGGAAGAAGAATTGCGGCAAGATGCCCATGTTCGTTTCGATCGCAACCATGCGTCGAGGCACGGCGGGCCGCGGTGCGTTCTGCGCTAGTGCAGCGATTCCAGCCAGGGGAGTGCGAGAGCGACGCCGGTGCCACGCAGGAAGGTTCGGCGAGTGATTGGAGATGAATGCATCGATAAACCCCAAAAAATGCCAAGCCCGCAGGCGAGCGCCAGCGAGCCTGCGCGGGTGATACGTTGCATGACCAACGCAGGCTCGCTGGCGCTCGCCGGGCTTGGCGGTTTTTTACGTCAAATTGCTCAACACGCCGTCGCCGCAGAAGTTCGGGTTGCCGAACCGGGCGAGGCGATGCCCGAAGCCGTGCGCCAACGCGAGCAGCAGGCGGTTGTGCGGCACGCGATTGTAGCGAAGCGATCGGCCCATGCGGAAGTCGACGCCGTTGCCGACGACGACGAACGGGATGTTGTCGAGCGTGTGCGAATTGCCTTTGCCAAGCTCGTTTGTCCAGACGATGACGGTGTTGTCAAGCAGCGTACCCGTGCCACCCGGTTCCGGCGTCTCGGCCAATCGGCGAGTGAGATACGCGAGCTGCTCGCAGAACCAGCGATTGATGCGCGTGAGTTGCTCCTGAGCCGTGCGGTCGGTGTCGGGGCGGTGCGACAGTTCGTGATGGCCTTCGGTGACGTTGAGCCAATTCATGCGGGCCATGCCGACCGAGTTTGTGTACTGCAGCGTGGCGACGCGCGAGAAGTCGTTGACGAAGCTGTTGACCATCAAATCGATCTGCATCCGCGAGGTGCGCGGGATATTGTTGTTCTCATTGCGAACGTTCGGTTCCAATTGGGGCACGGCATGGCCGACCGCTGGCGTCGAGCGCAAGTCCTGTTCCATTTCACGCACAAAGGTCGCGTGTTGTTCGAGCAGTCGGCGGTCATCGGTGCCGATCGCGCCGGACAAGCGTTGCAAATCGTTGCGAACGTCATCGAGCACGCTGCCGACAGTCGCCTGATCGCGCATTCGGCCATAGAGGCGGTTGAACATTTGGTACGGGTCGTCGATCGGCGAGATCGGTCGATTCCCGCCGGCGTATACCATGCGCGTCCAGGTATCGGCACGATTCGGAACCATGACGCCGAATTCGAGCGAACCGAAGCGTGTGCGTGTGGCGGCGTCGGCCTGGAGATGCGTTTTGATTTCTTGATCGATCGAGATACCGCGCGCCCAGCCGGCGGGCGTGTCGCTGCCGCCTTGCACGTTGCCGGGGAAAAGCTCAACGCCGGTGAGTAAGCAACCCATGCCGCGCATGTGGGCGTCGCCGTCGCCGCGAACGCGATCGCACACGCCGTGCAGCGTGAGCATGCGCGACTTGTACGGTTCGAGCGGGCTAAGGCTGTCCTTCAGCGTGACGTTGGCGAGATTGCCTTCGGCATCCGGCCAAAACGTGGTCGGTACGACGCCGTTCGGGCTGAACATGATGACGAGCCGTTGCTTGCGTCGCTGCTGATTCGCAAACGCCGTGCCCGGTAGATTGGTGATAAACGGCAGCGCCGCAGCGCTGAGGCCGAGCCCGCGGATGAAATCGCGACGGTTGGCGTGGATCGTCATTACGGATGCTCCAAATGTGCGCAAGGACCGGGAGGGTTAGGGGTAAGAGTAGCGGTATTTGTGGCGCATGTCAAGCAGGCGGGGAGGCAAACCACTATCGTCCGTGAACTACAGGGTTTCAAAGACAAAGTACGAAGAGCGAAGGACGAAGCATCGCATTTTTTCGCTCTTCGTACTTTGTTTTATTGCATTTGAATCTCCGACGACCTTGACGCATTGACCAAAGTATGGTGGAATCAAGCTATCGGTATTCATCTCATCTTTTCTCAAGGAGAACCCAATGCGATTATCGAACACTCCGCGTGCCGGCGTGAGCCGACTGGAGGCGATCGTCGTCGTGGTCTTGATCGTGCTGGCTGGCATGCTGTTGATCCCGTCGTTTAGCCATGTTCGGCCTAGCCATGTTCGCTCTCAATCGATGCACAACCTCAGGAACATCGTTTTCGCTGTCCAGGGCTTCCACGACGTGCACAAACGCCTCCCGTTCAATGGGGTGCAAGCGGCGATTGGCAGTGACGACAAATCCGGCAGCTGGGCGTTTCAGATATTGCCTTACATCGATCAAAAGCCGCTCTTTGAACGGCCGCATCGGAACACGGGCGTTGCGGCGTACATGTGTCCGGGGCGCGGCCGACCATCAACGCAAGTCGGCCTTGGGGCTTGGACCGATTACTTCCTCAACAACTACATCAACGATCCCGCGAATGCCTCCAAACCCGACAATCCCGATTGCTTGGTCACGATGGCGAGCATTACCGATGGCACGTCCAGCACCCTATTCGTCGGGCATGGCAACATTTCAACGCGCGACTACAGTGCGGTCGGTGGCGTCGTCGGGTCGCACAATATCTTCGCGGGCGGCTCGGCGGGTACGATGCGGGCCGGGCCGGATTGGGTAAAGGGGCAAGCTCTCAGCGTTAGTCTTGGGCGTGATACAGCCGCTCCGCCAAACCTCAAGGCCGGCGGGTGGGGATCACCGTATGCCCAGGGCGCGCTGATGGGAATGGGCGACGGGACCGTGCGGATGTTTCCATATGCGACCGCACCGCAAACCTTCGGCGAGTTTCTTACGCCCACCGGAGCGGAAACGCCGGTGATGCCCGACTTTTGAGCAATAGTTATTCGCGTGGGTAGGATTGACTCGCCTCTCAAAAGTCGATTTCCGAGGCTGAAGCGTAAGCGAGGCGGCCTGAATGCCTCGCTTACGCTTCAGCCTCCGACGGAAATTCGACTTTTGAGGGGCGCGTCAGGATTGACTCGCCCGACAAAAATACGAGCCGTAGGTGTAAGCGACAGACAAATACACCGCCGCTTACGCTTCTGGCTCTGGGGCGATCAGCGACTTGACGTGTTGCCTCTTGACGCCGCCCACGAAGTGTGATGAAATCACATCATCTGTTATCATCTCATCTTTTCTCCAGGAGAACCCAATGCGTTTAACGAACCCCCCGCGTGCCGGCGTGAGCCGACTGGAGGCGATTGTCGTCGTCCATCTGGTTTTGCTGGCTGGCCTGCTGCTGATCCCGGCGTGTCAGCGACACGTTCGGGAACCAGCGGCTTGCACGCAATCGACCAACAACCTCAAGCAAATCGCCCTTTCGTTTCACAGCTTTCACGACTTGCACAAACGCCTGCCGTTCAATGGCACAAAAGCGGCGGTTGCTGGCGAAATTGCATCCGGCAGCTGGGCGTTTCAGATTTTGCCGCTCATCGACCAAGAGCTGCTTTTTAACAAACCGGATGCGACCACCACAGTGTATTCCTACATTTGTCCCGGGCGAGGACGACCGTCCACGCAAGCCGGCCTCGGGGCGTGAACCGACTTCTTCCTCAGCAACTACATCAACGACCCTGCGAATGCCTCAAAGCCCGACAATGCCGATCGATTGGTCACGATCGTGAGTATCACCGATGGCACGTCGAACACCATCGTCGCCGGGCAGGGCAATATCTCCACGCGCGACTACCAGGCGGTCGGCGGCGTCGTTGGGTCGCACAACATCTTCGCGGGTGGGTCAGCGGGTACGATGCGGGCCGGGCCGGATTGGGTGAAGGGGCAACCGCTAAACGTTACGCTCATTCCCGATTCCGCGAACCCGCCGAACCTGAAAGCCGGCGGGTGGGGCGGGCCATATACGCAAGGCGAGTTGATGGGCATGGGCGACGGGACGGTGCGGATGTTTGCCTATTCGCTAAGCCCGCAGATATTCGGTGAATTGCTGACGCTGACGGGTGGGGAAAACGTAGTGTTGCCGGATTCGTGATCGAAATGGGCAATGGCGATCACCTCGCCAACAACTTCTGTGTCCAGAGTGCATCGCCGTTGTCGAGGCGTGGCGTGGGCGGTTCGGCGTACTCGATTTCGTCGCCGTACCGCCCTTCCGTGTAGGCCCGGTCGAGGCAGGTGCGAAGGTGCAGTTCGACTTCGTCATCGTCCAGCAGCGGTATCGGCATCTGTGGGAGCGCATCGCGCACCGTAAACGTCCACAGTCGGCCACGCGGTGCTTCGTCCGATCGACAGACCAGGTAGTAGTAGGCGTTGGTCGGGATTCGCTGGCGTCCCATTGGCGGCGACTTGCCAGCGCGGAGCAGGTTGATCTCCACGAAGTTCACGTTCCCCGCAAGGTACTCTTCACGCTTTAGCAAATAGGATTGGCGATCCGGCCCCGCAGCTTTGTTGGATGGACTGAGCAGTTCCACCACGGTAACTACACGCCGATCTTGGGCATCGACGATCTTGATGTAGGGCTTGCCGTGCCGATCGCGCATTGGCAATGTCACACGTCGCGGCAGGATTGCAGTGTGGGAAGCTGTTTTTCTACTTCGTTTAGGCACGGGCCGTCGCGTTTCGGAAATGGAGACGTCGGGTTCAACGAGGCTTCGGGAATCGTCGTCCTCGTCCTCGATCCAAACATGCCGATCCGCTGCTGCGATGTAGCCCCGGGGAAGCCGTGAATTAAGTTCGGCACGCATGGCGACGATGAGCGTGAGATGGAGATCAGGCCAAATCGCGGAGTTTTCCAGATACGGATCCATGCCCGGAAACGGCGAGATCATACAGCGAATCCCCGGCGAACACGCAAACATCAATTAAGAAAATCAGCCACGGATCAAGCACGGATTAAACACGGATAAGAAGTGCGAAGGAGAAATATCCTATCAGAATTTATCCGTGTTTAATCCGTGTTTGATCCGTGGCTAATTGTTTTGCTTCAACTCAGTTCTTCCCGCTCACGACGAGTTGATTGTTGACCTGGCGCACGCCGGGCGTCATGCTCATCATGCCTTCGATGAGTCGGCGTTCGCGGTCGTTGGCGACTTGGCCGTGCAGTTCGACGATGTTGCCATTGACGACGACCTGGATGCCTTCTTTGTTCTTGATGAACGAGGAACGGTCGATGGTAGCGCGGAGTTCGCCTTGCAATTTCTGCGGGACATGAACGACGCGCGGAAAATCTTCGGAGAGTGCGGTCATGTAGACCGGGGCGCGTGGCGTGCCGTAGGTGGAGAAGCCGGCGGTGGTGGTACTAGTGGTTGCTTTGCCGGTGCCGACGTTTGTCGTCGTGGTGGTCCAAATGCCTTTGCCGAACGTACCTGTGATTTTCGCGGGACTGCCGATTTGCTTGCTGTATTTGCTGGGCAGACCGAGCGAGAGCGGATCGACGTAGGTGAGATTAAAGGGATTGGAACTGGATGGAATGGTCGTCGCTGAGCCAGCGCTGCCGGTGATGGCCTGCGTTTCCACGGCGACGATGTTTTGCGGCGCGGCAGTGTTTCCCGATCCGATGCCCCCGCCGGCGCCGATGCCGGTCCCACCCGTACCGCTGGTGGATGTGGCCGTCGTTCCCGTGGTGGTTCCGGTTGTTTGGGCTATCGCCACCGGCACCGAGGCCCACGTGCCGATTACCAGAATCCATAGGCAGCGTCGCAGCGTCATGGCATTCTCCCTACCAAGGCAAAGATTGACGGTTATTATCAATCTATCGGCTCCGAATCGATCGATTCATCAACAAAACCAATCATTATTATCAACGGATGAAATGACAAACGCAAGCGAGAAATTGCATCAATCCCCGATTCTCATCCTTCATTCATAGATAACGCGGATGACGCCACGCTAATCCTTTGGCGGCGGGGCGGGTCGCTTTTTCGCCGTCAGGTCTTTTCCTGCGCCCGAATCTTCTGGTGACGGCACTTGAACTTGGGGCGGTGGTTGCGAGCAGCCCTGGATTGAGACGGTCAGAGATAGAAGCAACACAATGAATCCAGATCGCATTCGCTAGTTCCTCAAAAGCATTCGGCGACGGAATCCCGCCACCGAATGGTGAATGTCGTGCCAGGAGCTGGTCAAGGAATGAATACGGTTTCGCCGCCGTCACGTGTGGAGAGCGCGGCGATAACGCTACTGCCGCTATTGGAGATCATTCGAACGGTCCCATCACCAAAGAGGAAATGGGCACCACCAGGGTGGAAGCTCCAATAATGAGCTGCGTCACAGCCTACGTCTGGATGGCCCGAGGCAAGTCCGATTTTTTGGGCGGCAGTACCAGTGCAAGGGAGGTTGGGGGGAGATGAGAAGTTTGCGATAAAGTAGTTGGCTATTGCCAGGTCATTGGATGTCATGACGGAATCGCCGTTGCCATTACCGTCGTAGCCGTAGGCAGCAAACCACCAGCCGAATTCGAGATTCGAGTTTGGCGGGCGTTCGCCGACCATGATGGTGTTGCTTGTACCGTCGCTGATGGTGGCCAATTTCACTGTTGACGACATGAAAAGAATGCCATTGAATGAAGTTGATGTCGTGCCCGAATTCCCCAGGTAGCAAGTTAACGCCTGGTCTCGGATACCGGAAGGGGCCCCGATGTAGCGTAATTGGCCGCGTGGATCCGCAGGGCAGGTATAGACCGGCATGTATTGTGCGCATGCTGGATTGTACCAGCTATAGTAGTTCGACCCGCCACCATTGGCGAATGTGCGAGCCTGATCATGCAAGGGCGTCTGATCCATGTAGGGGAGGATATATCCCATCCATGTCCAGGACCCTTCATACGGGGCAGCACTGGTGAAACGCGAGCTTCCCTGCGGGAGCACTTTGTACGTGTCGTGATAACCGTGCAAAGCGAGGCCCTGTTGCTTCATGTTGTTGGCGCACTGCGTTTGGGCCGCAGCATCGCGCACCTTTTGCACCGCGGGCACGAGCAACGAGATAAGGATGGCGATAATGGCGATGACGACGAGCAGTTCAATCAGCGTAAAGCCGACCCGTTTTGGCAATCGCATTTCAACCCCTTTACGAATGAGAAGAGAACAAAATAATAACCGACGCACGTATCGTGCCGAATGAGCAATAGGACCAATAACTGCTACCCCAACCAAAAAAAAGATAAAACTCGCCGCGAAAAATCTCAACCGGTTCAGCCAAATGCCTCATTGGTTAGCAATCGCTGCCAAGGAGGAGATCAACATTAACTCTATCGGCACGAGATGTTCACCGAAAATCCATAGATGACATGTTCTTTTTTTATATTATTAACAGAAATAAACGCATAAAGCAAGAAAAAAAAAATCGTAAGAATTTGACAGCCGGGCCGAAGCAGGCCAATTTTTTCGTTTAGCGCCCGCGCAATGCGAGGCGTCACGCGGGCGCTAAACGAGGACGGGTTTCCCACGGGAATTCGGCGAGCCGCTATTTCTTGTCGGGATCCGTGATCCCGTCGGTGCGCGTTTTGTCCTGAATGCCGGCAGAGGGATTGACGCCACCCGTTGCCGGGGGTACGGCCTCTGCGGTGCTCGACAATGCGGCTTTTTTCTTAGCGTCTTCTGCTATCACGGCGTTACGGTTGAATGTGGCAGCGACAAAGTAGAATGCGATCATCACAGCCACCATCATGAGAGTCAATAACAGAAAATACTGTCCTGGGGGCATCGTTGGATAGAGCGCGCCAACCGGAGCGTTGATGAACAGATTCGCCAGGCCGACAGTCAATAGCCACAATGCCGTAACGAAGCTCTTCAGCGACGCCGGTGCCGCAACAAACGCCAGTTCCAGGCCAGTGACGGAGATAAGCACCTCCGCCGCCGTCAACAGAACGAAGGCCAACACTTCCCAGTAGATCGTGACTTTGCTCGAGTTTTCGACGACTCGCCGCATCACTCCTCCGGCGTCCGGTCGTTCGGTGAATGGACCGCACAGGTAGCCTGCCAGTGCCATGACCCCCATGGTCATTGCGGTCAAGATGAACCCTAACATCATCTTGTCGGTGGGCCGCATGCGTAGTCCAATCCTGCGTTCAAGTACGTTCCACAGAAGTTGCAATAGCGGCACGAAGATTACAATCAAGATCGGATTCAAGACACCAAATTGCTCGGGCGAGAACGGTTTGCTCAAGAAGTCCAGCGGCACGGAGAATATCCGGATGTCGGGCAGGCCAAGATCAGCTGGCGTAGTCGGAGTGCTCAACAGTTTGAGGTCGGTGAAGTCGCGAGCGAAATACACCCACGTCGTGTGGCTTTGATCGAATACTGCCCAGAAGAACGTCACGACAAAGAACAAGCCGCCGACTCTAAGCAAGGTGCTCAACTTCTCGGCCTGTTCACCTGGTGTCGAAGGCCGGCTTTCGATTTTTTCGACCGCATAAAAAGGCTTGCCCGCAGCGAAGATGACAAACGATATAGCCATCAGCACGGCCGGGCAGATGAACGCGATCTTATAACCGTAGTCGTCGCGAATTTGCGGCAAGACCGCGTAGGAGATGGCGGCGCCGATGTTGATCGCCATGTAAAACATGCCGAACGCCATACTGCGAAGCTGTTCGTTGCCTGGCCGTTTTTGATCGTATGTCATGCCCATGAGTGTCGAAATATTCGGCTTGATGACGCCGCTACCCATAGCGAGCAATCCCAGAGCGACAATCGTCCACCAGTAGGTCTCGTTGGATAAAATTAGGTGTCCGAGGATGTACGGGATTGAAAAAATCACGATGAGTCGATATTTGCCAAGATACTGGTCGGCTAGAATGCCGCCGGCGATGGGAAGAAAATAGCAGGCTGCCTTGAAGATCGATACCCAGGTATTGCCCGCGCCGTCGCCCAACCCGCTGCCGCCATCATGGATGAGTTTCTCGGAGATGAATCGGGCCATGATCGACATCATGCCGTAGTACGAACACCGCTCCGCCAGCTCACCCCAGAATATGAACCAGAACCCAGCAGGGTGATTGAAGAGAGTCTCGAAAAATGTCGGCGTTCGCGTTGCGACATCTGGGGCCGTTGGCGTCTCCGTAGTGGCAATCATAAACGATCTCTCCGTCGGCGATGTTTGGCGTTGCAAATCTAGGAAACCGGAAATCTCCCTCAACCTACGGCAATTCCTCATAAAACACAAGAATGCATCCCGAAATCGTATGGAAAAGAGCACCCTAATGGCCAAACTCTCCGGAAAAATCGCTTTGGTCACTGGCGGCAACAAAGGCATCGGCCGCGGCATCGCCCTGGGGTTCGCCGCTGAGGGTGCGTCTCTCGTCCTCGTCGCCCGGGGCCAGGCTGACCTCGACCGCACGGCTGCCGACATCCGCGCTCTCGGCGCCGACGTGTTGACGCTGCCTGCCGATGTCACCGACGAAAAGCAGGTTGATGTCGTCTTTGCGCAAACGATCGCGCATTTCGGTAGGCTCGACATCCTCGTCAACAACGCTGGCGCCTTCGATGGCGGGCCGCTCGACGAACTCAGCGTCGAAGCCTGGGATAAGGTCATGGCACTCAACCTGCGAGCGCCGTTTCTGTGCACGCGATCTGCGTTTCGCATCATGAAAAAACAAGGCGGCGGACGCATCATCAACATCGGCTCGATCTCGGCTCAGCGGGTGCGCCTGAATTCCGGACCGTATAGCACCAGCAAGCATGGCCTTTGGGGTTTGACGCAGGTCACCGCACTCGAAGGTCGCGAGTTCGGCATCGCCTGCGGCTGCCTACATCCGGGCAACACGATGGTCGAACGCCGCCAGACGACAGGCAAGACCGAGGATGACGAACCAATGATGTCCGTCGCGGAGTTAGCCCAGGCCGCCGTCTGCATGGCGACACTGCCGCCGCACGTCAATATGCTCGAAGCGATTGTGTTACCGATCGGGCAGATGTATGTCGGAA
Source organism: Gemmataceae bacterium (assembly GCA_009697105.1). Taxonomy (GTDB): domain Bacteria; phylum Planctomycetota; class Planctomycetia; order Gemmatales; family Gemmataceae; genus SIAQ01. Next base: position 28,271 of record SIAQ01000019.1, read on the forward strand.
GAGGGTAGTTTTCGCTTCAAGCCCCAGGATGAGCGGAGCGATTCCTGGGGGGTTATGTGGACGGCCGATCGACCCCCAGGAATCGCTCCGCTCATCCTGGGGCTTGAAGGGGTCTCATGAATATCGAACATGTCGCATTCAACGTTCCCGACCCCGTGGCTATGGCCCAATGGCTCGTCGCGCATCTGGGTATGCGCATCGTGCGTCGGCTGGAGCAGGCACCGTTCACGCATTTCGTCGCGGACTCGGCTGGGCGCGGCGTGCTCGAACTCTATTGCCACGCTCAGAAAGCGATGCCAAACTATGCGGCTCTCGATCCGCTGAGTTTGCACATTGCGTTCACGGTAGAAGATGTCGCCAGCGAGCGCCAGCGCCTGCTCGATGCCGGTGCGACAACTGCCGGCGAGGTCGTGACGACGGAGTCGGGCGATGTGATGACGTTCGTGCGAGATCCATGGGGCGTGACAATCCAACTCGTGAAACGCGTCAAGCCGCTTCTCTAATACCTGCCGCCTCAGCTCCGTGTACAGGTCGAACTGCTCGTTTCCGTATTTCCACGCATTGCTACATTCCGGCAGAAAACTATCCACGGAGGCAACGCACTAGTTATTGGGATTGGTCGCCGAGCGTGCGGTCTGATGCGATGCCGAGGCCGACTGGAGTCGGGAATCCAGCTAAGTCAATTCGCCTACAACGACTTCCGTTTTCCTGTTCCTTCATTGCGCTTCAGAACATACAGAGACCATGCGGCTTTCTCATTGGCAATAAACTCGGTCGGCGTTGCCTTCCCAATCTTGGCAGCGCATATTTTGAGCTCGTTGCCCTCCAAAACGTAGATCGCCCGACAGAGTTGTCCTTGCTTTTCGCCAGTAGGAAAGACCAATTGCATCTCGGCCGGGGACTTCGAGGAATCTAATTGAAGGACAAATTCCTCAGCGATGCTGATTTCAAATTCTTGCGGATTCGTGCCCGGTTTTTTTTCGAGCATTTGGAACCGGTCCTGTCGAATCGATACGGTCAATTGCTTGATAGCATCAGCACCGACGATCCTTCCGTGTTTATGGAATGACACCAGTTCCCAGTCTCCCTGTAATCCCTTGAAGTGGTCAACCGGTGACGACCCCGCACATCCGAGAAGGCAGAAAAGGAGCAGGCTAAACATCGCCAGGATAACGGACTTGAATGACATGACTCAGCCCTCCGCAATAACTTCACGATAGAACCGCACGCTGGCGAGCCTATCGGAAAATATTGTCGCCGCGATTCGCCAGGAACGTTCAAGGATTGAGATCGACCGCGTTGTTATCGGCAGGCTGAAGCAGATTGATAAGCGGGGCAGTGAATGCGAAGGGGCGAACCGTTCCGTCTCCCATCGCCATCAATCCTCCTTCACGCATCGGACTGCCCCATTGGTTGAGAGTGGTGGCTGTCACGTCCTTGAGCCAAGTCGAAGCCGTGTCGCCCAATCCGGTGCGTCCCGTGGCGAGGGTGCCGCCACTGAAGATCGGCAGGCGATAGCTGTTAGCGGGAATCGTGATTGGATAATCGCTGGTCGCCACGTAGGCATGGCCGAGTAGGATCGTGTTCGAACTTCCGTCGCTGATCGTGACGAGTTTTCGCTTGACGTTGGCGGCATTGACAGCGCCTGTCGGACTGTTCAAGTAGGGATTGATGGCGAAATCCGTGGCGGGGCCGGTCATTGTGCCCGCTGCAGCGATGGCAGCCTCGCTTGCTGTATAGGTGATGGTAAGAATACTGCGGCTCGCGGTGAGGGATAGACTGCCGCCGGGAAAACTGAGCGCTGAGATGGTAATCGAACCTGAGTATGGAATGACAAGCGGTGTTCCCGAAACGATCGTGTAGGGTTTGCCGTTGATGGTCGCGGAGGCGGACGGAAGAGTCACGGTCCCGCCTGTCAAATGACCTGGGCGAGCACGAATCGCGCAAAGGAATGCCGGGATCGACGTACTCCAGTTTGCCGCCGCCGCCCCAGTTTGGCTGTCATAGATCGGCAGTTGATCGACGTACGGCAATATTTGATAGCCCCAGCTTCCCGAATCGTTGCTGGTATTGACCGCGTTGGTGCAAATCCCGGCGATCGGCTATGGCATCCGTTACGAGTTCGGCATCTTCGATCAGGTCATTCGCGATGGTTGGCAGGTCGAGATCACCGACAAATGGCTGCGCTATGGCAACCCGTGGGAAATATTCAGGCCGAAAATCACCTACCCCGTCGGCTTCGGCGGGCAGACGCGCGGCGCCATCGACGCCGCCGGTTGCTACCGCGTCACATGGACTCCCGGTTGGGTCGTGCGCGGCGTTGCCTACGATACGCCGATCCTCGGTTATGGCGTCAACACCGTCAACCTATTGCGCCTCTGGCATGCCCAGGCCACGGAATCGTTTGACTTTCAAGCGTTCAACACCGGTGATTACTACGGCGCGGTTCAGGAAAAGATTTCCTCCGAGAACATCACCAAGGTGCTTTACCCGAACGATGAACAACTCCAGGGGAAGCAACTCCGCTTGCAGCAGCAGTATTTCTTTACCTCGTGCTCCTTGCGCGACATGCTGCGCCTCTTCCGCCAGCGCGAGCTTAATCTGAATCAGATGATCGAGAAGTTCACCGTACAACTCAACGACACCCATCCGTCAATCGCGATTGCCGAGATGATGCGGCTACTGGTGGATGAATACCTGATGGATTGGGAGCCGGCCTGGGAATGCACGCGGCGCGTTTTCGCCTACACCAATCACACGCTGTTGCCCGAAGCGTTGGAGGTCTAGTCGCTCGACTTGTTTCGCCGATTGCTGCCTCGGTATCTGGAAATTATCTTTGAGATCAACCGCCGATTCCTAGACCAGGTCCGCTCCCGTTTCCCTGGCGACGAGGCTCGGGTCGCACGCATGTCGCTCATCGACGAGTGCGGCAGCCGTTCGGTGCATATGGCCCACCTGGCCTGCGTCGGCAGCTACGCCGTCAATGGCGTTGCCGAGTTGCACAGCCGACTGCTGAAGGAACAAGTGTTGCACGACTTCGCCGAGATGGAACCACACAAGTTCCTCAACGTCACCAACGGCGTCACGCCGCGCCGCTTCGTAGTATTAAGCAATCCTCGGCTGACGGCGCTGCTCAACCGCGTGATCGGCGACGGCTGGATTACCAAACTGGACGAGCTGCGCCGGCTAGAACCGTTCGCCGAGGACGTCAGCTTTCGCGCCGAATGGCGAGCCGTCAAGCGTGCCGCCAAGCAGGACCTGGCGGCGATCATCAGCACGCGCACGGGTGTGGCCGTCGATCCGGACTCGCTCTTCGATATTCAGGCCAAGCGCTTTCACGAATACAAACGCCAGCACCTGAACGTGCTGCACATCATCACGCAGTACCTTCGGATCAAGGACAACCCGGCTGCCACGATCACGCCGAGGACGTTCGTGTTCGGCGGCAAGGCGGCGCCGGGCTATGCGATGGCCAAGCTCATCATCAAGCTCGTTACCGCCGTGGGCGATGAGGTGAACGCCGATCGCGACGTGCGTGGCCGACTGCGCGTCGTGTTCGCGCCCGATTTCAACGTCACCAACGCGCAGCACATCTACCCAGCCGCTGACCTGTCCGAACAGATTTCGACCGCCGGGAAGGAAGCTTCGGGTACGGGCAACATGAGGTTCGCTCTCAACGGCGCCCTGACGATTGGCACACTCGTCGGCGCCAATGTCGAAATCCGCCAGGAAGTTGGGCCGGAGAACTTCTTCACGGTCGGCCTGACCGCCGAGGAAGTCGCCGCCGTGCAATCGCGTGGCTACGAACCGAGCCGCATCTATCGCGACAACGCCGAGCTGCGCCGGGTGCTCGACTGCATCGCCGACGGCACGTTCAGCCACGGCGACCTCGGACTGTTCCGCCCGCTGGTGGACAATCTGTTGCACCAAGACCCGTTCCTCGTCTTGGCCGACTATGCCGCGTATGTCGCTTGTCAGGATGAAGTGAGCCTCGCCTACCAGGACCAAGAACGCTGGGCCCGGCAATCGATTCTGAACGTCGCGCGGATGGGCAAGTTCTCGTCCGACCGCAGCATCCGCGACTACTGCCGCGACATTCGGAAGATTACACCGGTGCCGATTGAATTGTGATCGGACCACGGACGAAGAATCATATTGGTGCAGCGGGCTGGGGTCACGCCATCTTCGCACACGTTTTCCCGTGCGTGACCTTGTGTTCGAGCAAGCGGTGTTCCGGTTTGCCGTCGAGGTCTCGCTGGGCGTCGCGCAGGATTTGCACAGCGTATTTGCCCATCTCGCGCCAATCGATCGCCGTCGCGGTCAGGCCGGGAACCGTTTCGCCTCCCGCCCCCATGATGCTGACATCGTCGGGAACCCGCAGACCGCATCGCGACAGCTCATCAATGATGAAACGTGCCACCGTGTTGTTGAAACAAAAGAGCGCCGATGGCCGTGGCGACAACGCCAGATATCGCTCGACGGCTTCGGCGGCGCCGGCGGCAGTCAGTTCGACGGGTATCTCCCATACATGCCGTCGCGGCAGCTTTGCATCGCGCAGGCCCTGGCGATAGCCGCGCAACCGCCAGGGATTTAGCTCGGAATTCTGCCAATCGACGAAGCCGATGCAGCGATGCCCCAGCGACGCGAGGTGGCGAATCGCTTGCTTGGCGCCTTCAAACGAATCATCACGTACCGAATGAACGCGAGGCAAATTCAAATCGTGATCGAGCAGCACGACGGGCAGGCCGAGGCTCATGGCCCGCTTTACCGCCTTCTCCTCGCCACATGACGCGAAGATGACGCCTTCGAGGCGATTGCCCTGGCATAATTCGCGGATTGCTTGGTGTAAATCCAAGGGTTGCGTATGTCTCACAAGTAGCTGAAACCCGCCTAGTCCCGCCTCGGCCAACGCCCCTTGGAGCATCAACCCGCTGATTGCCGCCGTGACCGCTTCCTCGGTGCCGGCGCGGGTCGGATAGTCGGCCTGCAAATAACCCAGGCAGCGTGACGCCGATGTTTTTGCCGCCACTTTTTCGCCATTACTGGGCTGCAAGAAGGTTCCGCGTCGGCGAATCTTGATGAGCAACCCTTCGCGTTCCAATACCACCGTCGCCAGTCGAACCGTTTCTCGGCTGACGCCCAGCTGTTCCGCCAACTCGACCTCGGTTGGCAGCCGCCCGGTCGGAAACTGACCCTCCGCAATGGCAATGCGCAACGATTGCTCGGCTTGCGCGATCAGGCTCATCGATCGCGCTAGGCGAGGCAGCGTCTGTACCTCGGGCGTCCGCTCCGTCTTTCTGCGTGGCCTTGGCATCGGTCATCTCATGCGATTGGTTGTCGATTTACCAATTACACCATGTTATGGTGTTTTGGGAAGATTAGCGATCCGCGAGTCGGCCTTCCTGCCTTTTATTCGCCCTATCACAATAACTATCGTGGTAAGAAGACCGAATCCGAAGAAGACGAGCGGGCCGTAATAAAGTTCGTAAGGCGAATTGATATAACCTCGTTCCGGTTGGTTCGTTCTATAACGAACGGGCACTCGGTCGCCGATCTTGTAAGGTGGGAGCCAGCTCCAATTGCTTCCCTTGCACTTGAATCGCTGTTCACCGACCCAATATGCGACAACCGGGATATAATAGGTTCGTCGGTTTTCTATGTTTTTCCATGATTCCATGAAAATGACGGAGCCGGTCGTTGCTTCCGTGCCAGTATCTTTGGTGGTTGAGCGATATCCGCAGAACGCACCGATTGACAGAAAAGTGAGCGGAAATACCACCGCTACAGCCCAACCGAATGTGGTTGAATACCAGATGGAACCGCTATGGCGGTCCGATCCTTGGCATTTTCGGTTGCGCTTCGTCACGGGCAGCCTCAATGAATGCATCCGGACGCTTGGCGACAGCCAACCAAGGTGGTCAAGATGGCCATGCTTTTGGGATGACCACTTTGGCCATGTTGGAATCGTCCAGACGATAACCTTACGAGCCGGAAGCGTGAGCGACGGATTAGTTTTGTGTTTTTCAAAATCCGTCGCTTACGCTTCCGGCTCGTAAAGGCTAAACGTGGGCTTGTTCAATTATTACTTCACCGCCACAACGTGGCTGTTCTTTTCCATGTTCCCCGCGGCATCTTCGCCATTGGCGGCGATACGGCCGCCGGTCGGGCGATCGATCGTAATCTCCCACTCCGCGAAGTTCGGGCGTGTTGCCGTTGCTTCCTTGCCGTTGACGAGCACCTTCGTCACGTTGCCGTTGTCCGCCGTCACGCCACGCACGAGCAAACTGCCTTCCTGCGTGGAAACGTGCGTGACGATCGTGACCGGCGGCAGATCGTCGATCGGATCGAGCAGCTTCGGGAACTTGACATCGCTGATCGGCATGACGCGCGATTCATTGCCGGTGAGCGGAGAGTCCTGCTTGAACTTCGTCGGGTCAGCTTTGAACTCGCCCGACTTGATGCTGGAAACCTGTGCGTGCTTCCCCTGGCCGTACCAGTCGTGCAAAAAGATCGGTACGCCGGCTTCGAACTTCGGCATGGGCCGACCGCCGCCGCCGAGGTTGACGAGCGCTTTCGCCTTGCTGTTGTCGTTCCAGTTGATCGTTTTGACATTGCGCAGATGCGTCTGTGCCTTGCCCGTTGGGTTGTCGTCGGAAATCTGGATGAGCGGCATGCCACCCGATCGGCAGCCGTCGAACGTCAGGCCGTCCACGGTCAGCACGCCGAACTGGATGCTGAGATCGTCATGCCCGCGATTGAACGGTTCGGTGTTGGTTTGGCTGATGGTTACGTTCTTGTATTCGTGATTATCATAGTTCGGGTGATAGACGCCATAGGCGACTTTGTGAATCATCAGGTTCTCGACGCGCAACGACGGAACCTGCGGACGCAAGCCATAATGCGTGTCCCAGATTTTCAGGTTGCGAACGATGAACGGATGGTTGGCGTCCGGCCCGACGCGATTGACGCCTTCGCCGAGATTGCAGCCGTACAGGCCGGTGCTGCTGTGGACTTCGTTGTCGTCAAAGCGGATGAACGGCAAGGTGCGGATATCGACGAGCTTCTTGCTGCCATCGGGTTGCTGAACCTTGAAGGTGAGCTTCAGCGCACTGCCTTGAGTCGCCTCATAGCGGAAGCCGTAGTTGCCATTGTCGGCGGCGACGTTGCGGGTGAACGAGTTCATGCTGTTGGCCCACCAGTAGCCGGCGCCGTCGTTGGCGTCGAAGCCGAGGACTTGCTTGGGCAGCCGTTTGGTTGAGCGAGCGCCAACGGCGAGGTTGCGATCGAGCACGTTGAAAACTTCGGTGCCGTCCTCGAAGAAGAAGCCATGTCCCATGCTCTTGTAGCCGACGACATCGCGGACGACGAGGTAGTTCGTGCCGTGAATCGTCAGCCAACGATTATGGCTATCCCAGATCGACGCGCCGATGACAGAGCTGCCGCGCATCGTGTCGCCGGCGAGATGATAGTGCAAGCTATAGCGACCGAGCACGCCGGCCTTGCCAAGGTGGCGGAACTCGGCGTAGCTGATCGAGCCCGCGGAGCCGTGGTGATACATCGTATGCCCGCGGATGCCGGCCGGGTCGGCAGATTCGACGGTGACATTACGGCTCAGGTTCGCGACTTCAGCGCGGAACTCACCGGTGCCGAGATGATCGTAGGCGAGCGCCTTGTCGAGGGTGATTTTCATCCCATCGATCTGCTTGATGGTGAACTCTTCGGTGTAGACGGCTTTGCCATAGCTATGGCTGGTCGCGGTGACGATGATGCGATCGCCCGCTTTCCAATAGGTGACTGGTTCTTTCAAAGTGATTTCGGTCGCACCGGTCTTGGCGGTGTCGCCGAGGTTGACCCAGGTGCGGTTCATCGGCGTGCCGTGAAGGTCCATGCGACCGCCGCAGCAAACGATGGCCGGCCAGCTGTTTTTGTCCGTGCCTTCGATGTAGTGAAGGCGGATGAGAGCCGTGTGCTTGGCGCCGATCGGCTGTGTCTGCATGCCGATTTCGAGGGCGGCTCGCATGCTGCCTGGCTTGGCGTTCATGGCATGGGCATCGCAATCGAAGCCATTCTCGCTGGCGTCCTCGCCGCTTTGGATTTTGATCAGGCCGACGTTGAGCACGGTGTCCATATTGGAAGCGAAGGACAGCGTGCCGGCCACGTGAATGAAACGAATGACATCAGCGGACTTCGAGTCATAAATGACGATATGGCCTTCGCGAACCTGCACTCGCGTCCCCGCTGCGGGGACCTTGCCGCCTTGCCAGGTGGAAGCTGCGGACCATGCGCCGCTTTTCATCGAGCGAATGATATTCGCGGCTAAGGTCGATTTTTCCGTGTGCTCCTGAGCGTTGGCGTTTAGGCCGAGCAACATGATTGCGAGCGTAGTGCAGAAGCGAATTGGCAGAGTCATGTGAGGATACCTCGTGGGTGGGATGTTGTGCGAGGTTATTGTATGCGGAGAATGCACTTCGTGCTTCGTCCGTGGACCGTGGGGCAGGCTTTCTAGCCTGCCGTATTTTGACGATCAAGGGCAAGCTACGGCAGGCTAGAAAGCCTGCCCCACGGTCCACGGACGCATCCAAGATGGTCATGATAGTCATGCGTTTGGGGATACCTCCCTTGGGCATGTTGATCTCAACGTTTGGTCAGAGCCACGCACGAAGTGAGTGGTTTTTGTGAATTCAATCCACTTACCTCGTGCGTGACTCTGACAATCAAACATTTTGCTACGAGCTAAGGACTAAGGACTATGCCAAAAAAAAGGCCGCCGATCAGCGAGATCGACGGCCCAATGAAACATCAAACGATCGTTTACACAAGTTCGGCGATGGGACGGCCGCCTTCGATCATGTAAGTCGGACGACCGATCGGGCTGGTGAACTGAAGATCGCGCGGCATGCCGAGGGCGTGCAGCACAGTTGCCTTCAGATCGGTCGGCGAGATCGGAGCCGTCTGCGGCCGTTCCACCTTGGAGCTGGATTCGCCAACGGTTTGGCCCATGCGCAGACCGCCGCCGGCCATGGCCAGCGTGCACAGGGAACCCCAGTGATCGCGACCGGCGTTGCGATTTACTCGCGGCGTGCGGCCGAACTCGCCGGTGACGACGAGGAGGATGTTGCGGTCAACGCCGCGAGCAACAGTGTCGGCAACGAAGGCGCTGACGGCGCGATCGACGTCGCCGCAACGAGCGCGAAGCGAGTTGGCGATATTGCTGTGCATGTCCCAGCCGCCGTAGTTGATCGTGACGAAACCGCAGCCGGCTTCGCACAAACGACGCGCGAGGAGCATCTGTTCGCCCAGGCCGCGACCGTACTGTTCGCGGGTGCTGGCGCTTTCACGGGTGACGTCGAATGCTTGACGAGCGTTGCCCTGAACGAGTTCATAAGCCTGTCGGCCGAACTGATCGAGGCCTTCCAACATGCCCGTCGAATCGACTTCGCGGCTGATGTTGTCGAAAGATTGCTGAAGGGCACGACGGTCTTGCAGCTGGTCGACGGTGACGCGCGGTTCCATGTTGAGGCGGGATTGGCCTGTCGTGGCGAACGGTTCGTAGGCTCGGCCAAGCCAAGAGGCGCCGTCGCCCGTGATGGGGTTCAGGCGGACGTAGGTCGGCATGCCGGTGGTCGGGTGATTCGCACCGCGCTGGCGCGAGAGGATCGAGCCGGAAGACGGATGCTGCTGAGTGCCGGCGCCTTCTTGATTTCGGCTGTTGTAGCCGGTGTTGATCCAATAGGTGCCAGCGCCGTGGCTGCCACTGCCATGCGCGAAGGAACGCACGAAGGCCATCTTGTTGGCCACGGTTCCGATGCGAGGCAGCAAGCCGCCGATTTGGATGCCGGCGACGTTCGTCTGCACGGCGCCAACGGTGCTGCGGAATTCTTCGGGAGCACTCATCTTGGGATCGAAGGTCTCGACGTGAGTCGCACCACCGCCAAGCCACAGCCAAACGACGGACGCGTCGCGGGTCGCCTGGCCTTGTGCCGAGGCTTCAGCTCGCATGCGAAGCAGATCGGGAAGCGACATCAACGATGCGCCGCCGATCGCGCCCAAGGCACCGACGCTGAGGAAATTGCGGCGGTTCATGCCGTCGCATTCCCGGTGATTGTTACCGAACAGGTTGAGCATTACATCCCCCTTTTTGAGATACCACGCAAACAGGTTGTGTAGTGAACGCCACAATTTGCCATCTTTGGTATACCACGAAACTGTCCAAGTTACAAGGCTTTAGGAGAAAATATCAATTCGTCCGTGGTCCGTAGTCCGTGGGTCAGGCTTTCCAGCCTGACATGTTTTTGACGATTTCGTGGGGCAGGCTTTCTAGCCTGCCGCATTTTGACGATCAAAGGCAAGCTACGGCAGGCTAGAAAGCCTGACCCACGGCAAGCTTCGGCAGGCTACGGCAGGCTAGAAGGCCTGACCCACGGACCACAGACGAAATTCGACATGCCCAAGGTGGTCATCCCCGACAGCATGGCCATCTTGACGTTATCCTTGCCACTCGACATCTCACCGGTATCCTGTCAATCACACCCTTCACTCATCGTCGAGGTTCACGCCATGATGCGCTGGCTAATTCTGTTGATCCTCCTGTTTCCAACTATCGCCGATGCCGCCGAGACGATTCGACTCGCCAATAATCCCGCTCTCTCACCGGACGGCAAATGGCTTGCCTTCGACTGGAATGGCGACATTTGGCTCGCACCCTCCATCGGCGGCGAGGCCAAGCAACGCTCCGCCAACCCGGCACGTGACGCCGTCCCACACTTCGCCCCCGAGGGCAAGGAGCTCGCCTTCGTCAGCGATCGCGAAGGCAGCCTGCAAGTCTTCACCATCCCCATCGACGGCGGCGTGCCGACCCAACGGACTTTCCACACCGCAGGCTCGATGATCCAAGAGTACACACCCGACAGCAAAGGCATGCTGATCAAAGCGACGCGCGATCACTTTTGGCGCCATGCCGACCGCTTCTTCACCATCTCACGCGATCAACGCTCCGCCGAGCGGCTCCTGTTCGACGACTACGGCACCGACGGCACGCTCTCGCCCGACGGCAAGAAACTGCTCTTCACCCGCGAAGGCGAAGGCTGGCATCGCAAGGGCTACAAAGGTTCGCGCGTCACGCAGGTTTGGCTGCACGATCGCGACGCCAAGACATTCACCAAGCTGCTGCACGAGGACTTCGGTTGCCGTTGGCCGTTGTGGAAGCCCGATGCCAGTGGGTTCTATTTCGTTGGCGAGCACGCCCAAGGCTCGAATCTGTTTAGCTACGATTTTGCATCGAAGGCGAAGAAGCAACTGACGACCTTCAAGGAAGATGGCGTCGTATTCCCAGCCATCGCCCGCAACGGCTCCAAGCTCGTGTTTCGCCATCTGTTTGATTTGTACGCCTTCGACCCGGCGAACACCAAGACGACGAAGCTCGACCTCTACCACACCGCCGATCGCGTGAGCCGAAAGGCCGAGCTGCGCACGCTGACCTCAGCAACGTCGTCCGCCTTTTCGCGCGACGGCTTGGAGATCGCGCTGATCGCCGGCGGCGACCTCTGGGTCATGGACACCGAGCTTCGCGAACCACGCCAGGTCACGAACACGTCGACCGACGAAGCCAGCCCACTCTTCACGCCCGATGGCGATGCGATCCTCTTCGTCGCGAACCTTGGCAATCGCTTCGCCATTGCCAAGGCGACACGCAAGGACGCCAAGAAATACTGGTGGCAGAACCGCGAGTTCACCGTCACGCACCTACTCGAAATGGACGAGCAACCGACGCGCCTCAAGCTCAGCCCCGATGCGAAGTCGCTGGCTTTCGTGCGTGGCCGCGGCGATTTGTGGACACTCGATCTCGCCGACAAGAAGCCGCGACAAATCATCGCCGGTTGGAACCCGCCCGACTTCCATTGGTCGCCCGATGGCAAGTGGTTCGTATACGGCCAACTTGACGAAGAGTTCAACCGCGACATTTGGCTTCGGCCCAGTGACGGCACAGGCGAGCCGTACAATCTCTCGCGTCATCACTTTGCTGAGCACGATCCCGTCTGGTCGCCCGATGGCAAGATGATCGCCTATGCCGGCCGCCGCGCATCGGGCGATGCCGGTGCGCACGTCTGCGTTGTGTCGCTGAACGCAGAAGACGATGACATCAGCGCACGCGATCGCAAGCTCGAAAAAGCGCTCGATAAGATGAAATCCCGCACCGGCCCCGCGAAGTCGAAAGAGGAGCCGAAAGAGTTGAAGAAACCCGCGAGTGTAGCGTTCGACTTCGATCGTCTGCACGATCGCGTCAAGCGATTCAACCTTGGCGAAGGTTCTGCGAACACGCTGTTCTGGTCGCCGGACTCGAAGAAGCTCGCGTTCACGGGGACCTATGAAGGCAAGCCCGGCACATTCGCCATTGATGTCGCAATCAGCATGACGCCGAAAGCGCTCACGTCGATCGTCGGCACGAATCCAACGTGGATGAAGGCGGGCAACCAAATCGTCTGGCTCGTCAACGGCATTCCGACGAGCACGCCAGGCGTCGCTGCCGCTACCGGTGAGCCAGCGCCGACACCAATCACGATTCCGAAGAAGGGCGGCTTTGCACCGAAGTTGCCGATCGGCGGCGCTCCCGCGACCGGCGGCGGGTTCACGTTCACGGCTCGACAGCATGTCGATCTCGCCTCGCGGAACGCCGCTATCTTCGATACCTGCTGGCGCAGCATGCGCGATCACTGGTACGATGGCAAGCTCGGCAACGCCGACTGGACCAAGGTCCGCGAGAAGTATCGCCCGCTGGCGGAAAGCGCCCCGGATCGCGAGACCGTCGTCATCGCCGTGCAGATGATGCTAGGCGAACTCAACGGCTCGCACCTCGGCTTTACGATGAACCCGACCGATGCCAGCGCTAAAGCCGACGAGACACGCGATGTCACACCGCACCTCGGCGTGCGTTTCGATCCCGCTTTCGCCGGACCAGGCCTGAAGATTCGCGACGTGCTGCGCGATGGCCCCGCCGATAAGAAACGCAGTCGACTCGATTCAGGCGACATCGTCACGAAGATCGATGGCGTCCTCGTTGGCCCAAACGCCGATCTCACGAGTATCCTCAACGGCCCGCTCGATCGCGAAATCACACTCACCGTCAACGGTGCTGACGTCTCGCTACGGCCCATCGCCTACGCCACGGCACAGACGATGCTCTACGATCATTGGCTGCAACATAATCGCCGACTCGTCGAAGACGCCAGCAAGGGCAAGCTCGGTTATCTGCACATCAGCGCGATGTCGATGCCGAACTTCCGCAAGTTCGAGGATGAACTCGTCTCGCAAGGCGCGGGCAAGGACGGCCTTATCATCGACGTGCGCGAGAACCCAGGCGGCTCGATCACTGACCACCTGCTCACCGCCCTGACGCAACCGATGCACGCCATCACCGTGCCCCGCGGCGGTGGGCCAGGCTATCCGCTCGATCGCAAGGTCTACGTCTCCTGGCACAAACCGATCGTCGTGCTGTGCAATCAAAACAGCGGCTCAAACGCGGAAATCTTTAGTCATGCGATCAAGACACTCAAGCGAGGCCAAGTCGTCGGTGTCACTACGGCGGGTGCCGTCGTCAGCACCGGGGTGGCACCGATCATGGACGCTGGCTTGCTGCGGCTGCCCACACGCGGCTGGTTTACGCTCAACGACGGCGAAGACATGGAGAAAAACGGTGCCGCCCCGCACCACGTCATCTGGCCCGACCCAACGACCCTGCCAAGCGGCCGCGATGCCCAGTTGAGCAAGGCGATCGAAGTGTTGACCGGCGATGTGGCCAATTGGCGAGCACGTCCGCAGTCGAAGCTGAAGCTGTCGACCGAGCGGCCGTGACGCATTGGTTCACCCCCACCAATCGCTACGCTCATGGTGGGGTTACGCCGCCGTGATACAATACATTCAACCCGGAGGCCGTCATGGATCTGCCGATCAAGTTCCCGACCGAGACTGAAGTCATCCGCGAGGAGGTGGCGAGGTTTCGCATACTTTCACCAGAGAAAAAGGTTGGCGAACTTGACGAGATGTTTGAACTGTACCATTTTCTGAGAGTTGCGTCGGGTCGGCCGGACCTGATCGATCGAATGGCGGAGGAGGAAGAACGAGCCGAGCGCGAGGCTATCTTTGACTTTGCGAGGCGTCATGCGTGAGTGATGTTTATTTATTAGCGGGAAGAGCGACGCGGTGATATAATGGCATCAATCTGGGAGGCCACCATGGATCTGCCAATCAAGTTCCCAAGCGACACCGAAGTCATCCGGGAGGAGGTTGCGCGATTTCGGGCGCTCTCGCCGGAAAAACGCCGGCGTGCCATTGTTGGCGCGCTTCGACTGGGCGGAAATATTATCTCGTCCTCTCCAAAGGCCCAGTTTTTGCAAAACTCTCTGCTTGAAAAAAGCGCCAATGATCGCAAGATTCAAGAGGAGGTTCTGACGAAGTATGCCACCTGAATTCGCGGAACTTGGCGATGACATAAACACCGCTCTAGAACGTATCACCGATGTGTTTCATCGTCGCTCGATTCGATATGCCTTGATCGGCGGAATCGCGACAATTATTCGCGGTCGAGTTCGTTTAACTACGGATGTCGATTTTATCTTGGATGTGCCGCAGATTGCCTTGCCAGGATTATTGGATGAGTTGATCGAAAATGGATTTGAGTTCGATCCTTTGGTTGTAATAAAGCAGTATGTTCAACACAGCATGACGGCGATTCGCTACGGCTCCACGACTATCGATTGGCTCAAACCCGTTCTACCGCTTTATAGACGAACATTAAACGACGCAAAAATGACACCTTGGTCCGATTCACATCAAGTGCGCACCGCCCTCCCCGAAGGCATTATTTTGACGAAGCTGCTCGCGTTTCGGCCACAGGACAAAGAGGACATCGAAACGCTGCTGATTGCCAATCGCGAGGAGATCGACCTCTCGATCATCCGCGAGGAATGGGCGCCGTTTGTGCCGACCGAGGCCGACCGCACCACGTGGCTCGAAGCCGCGATTGCGAAGCATGTGACGCCGTATCGCGCGGGGTGAACGCTTAACATTAAACAAACGTGATCGAGTAAATCGGAGTAGACGCATGTCGGAGCCAAATTCACCCAAGCCCGGAACCAGTAGTCGCGTGGAAATTACCATCGTTGGCGCGTTCATGTTTGGGGTGGCACGTTTGTTGTTCGGCCTGCCTATTGTTCTTTGGGTCCAATCATTCCAAAACGACGCCACGTATCGCCGCGTTGCTGAGGCGTCCTGGTGGGTCTTGATTTCGGCGAGCATTGCCGCTGCCATCTGTGGCGGACTGATGTGTGCTTTCATCAAGGGGCCACTCAATCAGTTACGAGGCGCAACGATAGGTCTCGTGACTGGTGGCGTGAGTTACATCGGATCCGCGATTGGCGGCGCAATTTTCAGCTGGTATCAGAACGAAAGTGGAATCGATGGAGCGATTTTCGGAGCAATGCTCTGTGGCACCGCGAGTGTCATTACCACGAGTTCGATTGTCATACCAGGCATGGCCAGCTGCGGCGTTCTCCTTAGCAACATGATAATGAGAGAGCGTGGCGGCTCCAATGAGGATCGTCAGAGGCTGAAATAGGCCACATGACCGAGAGCGCACCGCCTGGCTTGAAACGGCGATTGCCAAACACGTGACGCCGTATCGCGCGGGGTGAGCATTCAGGCCGGCTTTGTCACTCGCTGTCGTCTGCGACGCCACGAGAACATCGCATCGCCCAGCAACACCAGCGTTGCGAAGCTTGTCAGGATCAGCGGATAGAACCATGCCGAGCGCCATTCGCTGGTCCAGATCAGCGTGCCGTCCGCGTCGTGGAGTTCGCACACCTTTCGCTCTGCCGCATCATCGGCGGAGAAGAATCGCGGCAACCATTCGCGCAGCGTCTTGACCCACGCCGGCGCCTCCAGTTTTGGCTCCGTCCGAATCGCGACAAGCCCGCACCGTTGGCTCTGAGCATCGATGATGGCGCGGACCCTCTCCCATGCGGGTTGAACAACAACACGGCCCGTGCGGTCGATCAAGCCGAAGCGGTCTTTCAGCCCGACCTCGCAGAACTGCAAGGATCGAGCAATCCCGTCCTTGACATCGGTGATGTCTTGCCAGTGTAGATAATTCGCGTGCAAATTGGGCGGGATGGTGATAGTATCCTCGCGGTTGATGAAGCCGGTCTTCCTTCCCTGAATGACATGCGCAAAATCGCCGTCATCGAAATGGCCGATGGAATCCCATCTCAGGGCGATAACGAGTTTGCCCGTGCGATCGATCATGCCCCATTTGCCGTTGCGATTTACCTGAGCCATACCCTTCACGTCCTCCGCTCCAATGCTATCCCAGATGGCGGAAATAACCTGCTTTCCTGTCCGATCGATCCGTCCCCATTTCCCGTTCTTGGCAACCGTCACTATGCCCTTTTCATCGAAGCCGTGGCATTCATCCCACGCCAAAGGGATCACGATTTTTCCGGTCCGATCGATGAACCCTCACTTTCCACTCTTGCAGACACCCGCCATGCCTTTTTCGTCGAAAGACGAATGGGCCGAATCCCACTCTATTGGTATCACGACGTTGCCCGTGCGATCAATGAAACCCCATTTCCTGAATTGAGACACGCATGCCAGCTCATCATCGCCAAAGCTATAGGCATGATCCCATTCTAGCTCGCCGACGAGTTTGCCAGTGCGGTCGATGAAGCCAAACTTTCCGGCAAATCGCACGAGCGCCAGACCGCCTTTGTCGAACGATGGAGGATTGTCCCATTTGAGCGGGAGGATCAGTTTTCCGGTGCGATCAATCGCGCCCCATTTGCCGTCCTTCCTGACCGCTGCAAATCCAGCGGCATCGAACTCACCCACTTCGGCCCAGGTCCCAAGCGGCACAACGAGCTTTCCGGTGCGGGCGATGAGGCCAAACTTGTCGTCATTTATCACCCGCGCGACTCCGTGGACATCGAATGTCGATGCTTGATCCCACATCAATGGAATAGCGATGTCGCCGAAGCGATTGACGAAACCGAATTTTCCGTCCTTCTCGACGGGTGCCAAGTCGCTGTCTCCAAAATCCAAGCGAGTGCCCCATTTGCGGGACCGGACGGTCGCGCCTTTATAGAGCGGTTCTTTTTTCGCATCGTTGTTTCTCGGCGTCACGTCGTCAACGCCAGGCCACCTCGCTTCCTTGTCAAGCTGCCCATTGCTGTTTGTGTGCCAATTGTTGCCTTCCAATCGAATCCGCCGAACTGCGTCATGAACCACAACGCCGTCCATACCTTCTGCACGCCCGAACATTTCGAGATTTACCCGAGATCCAGAAACTTCGCTCGGCCACCACCGCTCAACGCTGCCGTCGCGCTGAATGAAACCGCCTGCCTCACCGCGATAGACGAACGCACGGCCCTTGTCGTCGAAAGCGGTGACGCCGTCCCAATGGTCGCTCATTACAACACGGCCATCGAGGTTGACGTAGCCCATTTTGTCGTTGGCGAAGATGACGGGAAACAGCGTGCTGCGATCCGCCGGCCGCCAATACCAGCCGGCACACGCGGTGATGACGAGCAGCGCCCAGAACGTGGGGCGTTTTATGAGTTGTTTGAGCATGGGTGAAAGGATAACATAGACGAAGGTAGATTACAACGGGTCGCTCTTGGGAATCAATGATTGCCAAGCCCGCAGGCGACGAAGGAGCCAGCGCGGGTTCGACCCGCGCAGGCTCCTTCGTCGCCTGCGGGCTTGGGGAGTAATGACCATGCCCGAAAGCAGCGTTTGCAACGAAAAAAATTCGCGACGGCGAACGGACCTGCGCGGTCTGCGGATCGATCAAACGGACATCGGAACACCGCTGATCGCCAATCGCGAGGAGATTGACCTCTCGATCATCCGCTAGGAATGGGCACCGTTTGTGGCAACAGAAGTTGACCGCACCGCGTGGCTTGAAGCGGCGATTGCGAAACATGTGACGCCGTATCGCGCGGGGTGAGCGCAATCCGCCTGTTTACGTTTAGCGTTCGGTGCAAGCCTCGCCAGCGAGTGGTTCCGAGTGCGTAAAACGAAAACGATCGACGACCCTCGTGCAGGGAAGCGAGAGACAAATCATGGGCCGGCGAAAGTTGAAATCTAGCCCTGGGCCTTTCCTGATGCACGTGCAGTTGTTGCCGGAGCGAATTGTCACGCCGGACCAGCCTCCGTATAGTTTGCCCTCGATTCGCAATTTTGGAACACTGCTGTTCCATCCTAGGGTGACTTTTTTCGTCGGCGAGAATGGCTCAGGTAAATCCACATTGCTGGAATCCATTGCGATCGGCAGTGGCTTGAACCCCGAAGGCGGTAGCCGGAATTTCAACTTTGCGACCAGGGCATCGCACTCACGGCTGGATGAGGCGCTGCGTTTGGCGAGAACCTATCGGCATCCAGGTGATAGCTATTTTTTGCGAGCTGAGAGCTTCTTCAACGTGGCGTCGGAGATCGAGCGTTTGGACAAGGGACCGGGCGGTCCACCAATCATCGGTTCTTACGGCGGTCTGTCGTTGCACGAACAGTCTCACGGGGAATCGTTCTTCGCGCTCTTCCGGAATCGGTTCCGCGATAACGGGCTTTACCTGATGGATGAGCCGGAAGCGGCACTTTCGCCAAAAAGGCAGCTGGAGTTCCTCGCGTTGCTCCACGATTACTGCAAGCGGGGCTGTCAGTTCGTCATCGCAACACATTCGCCGATCATCATGGCCTACCCCGATGCAGTGATTTACGTTTTCGGAAACGAGGGCATTCGTCAGGTTCCCTACACCGAAACCGAACACTACTTGGTGACTCGCGGTTTCCTGAGCAGCCCACAGCGTTCGCTGGAGGTTCTTCTTTCTGACCAAGCGGTCGGGGAGTAGCCGTCGGGCTGCCGAAGGGTGAGACAGGTTTCGTACACGGCATCCATTCCACCATGGACTCAGCTGCACGCCGTGCCTGCTTCATACGTGCGGCTGCTGTTCGTGCCGCCTTCTTCGTGGTTGCGCAGGGCGATCTGGTACATGCGTTCGCCGGCTTCCGAGGGGTACTCGCCGGTGATGCACGCTCGGCACAGTCGCTCGGCGGGCAGGCGGATGCAGCGGGCGATCGCGTCGAGCTGCAAGTAGAATAGGCTGTCCGCTTCGAGGTCCTTGGCCATCGCCTGCTGCTCTTCCAGCGTGATGACCTTGCCTTTCATGAATTTCGGCGCGTACAACTCAGCCACCGTTGACATGTCGATGCCGTAAAAGCACGGTGCAATGATCGGCGGGCAGGCGACGCGAACGTGGATCTCTTTGGCACCGCCGCGCTCGCGGATCAACGAGAGCAGCGATTTGAGCGTCGTGCTGCGGACGATCGAATCCTCGACGAGAATAACGCGGCGGCCTTCCAGCACTTCACGTAACGGCGAGAACTTCATCCGCACGCGATCGGCACGATTGCTTCCCTCGATAAACGTGCGGCCTATGTGGCGATTGCGCATCAGCCCTTCGACGGCGGGAACGCCCAATTCAAACGCCATCGCATCGGCGGCGGCTTTGCCCGTGTCCGGCACGGGAACGACGACCGTGTTGTAGTCGGGCTTAATGATCCCGAGTCGATGCTCTTGAATCGCCAGCTCTTTGCCAAGGGCCGCGCGGGAAAGGTAAACGCTGCGCTCGTCCAATGTGCTGGCGACATTGGCGAAATATATCCACTCGAAGAAGCAATGCGCGGTGCGTGGTTTCGGCTCGGCAAAACGCTCGATTCGTATCTTGTTGTCCTGGATCAGCACCATCTCGCCCGGTTGCAGCGTCTTGATCGAGGTGAAGCCAAGATTCGTCAATGCGACACTTTCGCTAGCGGCACCGAACAGCGGGCCGTCGATTGCATAACACAACGGGCGGAAGCCGAGCGGATCACGTACGACGACCATGTCGCCCATGCCGTTCATAAACACGAGGTTGTATGCACCATCGAACTTTTGGCTGAGGTTACGGAATACCTGCACCAGGTCGGGCCGATCGTCGCCGCGAAGCTCGTGGCTCAGGTAGTGCATGATGACCTCGGTATCGAGGTCACGCATCAGGTAGTAGTCCTGCTTGGTGAGCAGTTCGGATTTGAGGTCGGCATAGTTGGTGATTTGGCCATTGAAGGCCATCGCGAACCATTTCCACTTTCGGCCGTGATATCGTTCAAACGGCTGGGCGTGATCGCGATCGTTTTTGCCGCAGGTTGCGTAGCGGACATGTCCGATGGCGGCGCGACCGGCATGCTCGGACATGATGTTCTCGAACTTCGCCGGATGGTTGAGCCGAAACGCTTCGATGACCGTGCCGATCTGTTTGTAAGTGCTGAGGACGCTCTCGCGATTGGGGTTGAATGTGGTCATGCCGGCGGCAAGCTGCCCGCGGTTTTGCAAGTCGAGCAACATGCGAGGCATGAGGCGAGTGACATGCTCCGGCCCTTCCTTGGGCACGAGCTTGGACGGGTTCGGACTATCGAGATGGTAGATAGCCGCGATCCCGCATTCATGGTGCAATTCTTGCATGTGACTGACAGCTCGGATGAAGAAGGTGGCGTAACAATGGTCTCAAGAGTATTGTACGAGTGGGTTCGTGCTTCGTCCTTCGTGCTTCGTCCTTCGTGCTTCGTCCTTCGTGCTTCGTCCTTCGTGCTTCGTCCGTAGTCCGTAGTTCGCAGGAAGCGAGGGAGACCGGTTGCCGTGACGCTGCTTTTTTTACCACGGACTACGGACTACTGACTACGGACGAAGCACGAAGGACAATCGCCCCATGATTGCAACCGCGAGCAACAATGATTTCGCGATGCTCGACGCGCTCGGCGAATCGGGCGGCCAGCGGCTCGGCGTCCGTTTGATGCACAATTGCGAACACGGCTGGGCCCCACGAGCTTTGGCCGACGCCGCGAACGCCGAGGTCACGCAAGGTTTCGACGGCGTGGGTGATCCACGGGTCGGCATATATCCCGCCCTGGGGGTCGCGAAACATCTCGCCCGCTTTGCGGTTGTACTCGTACAGCGCATCGCTGAACACGTTGAGATTTCGTTCGAGCAACGCCGGAATCATGGCGAGCAGGATGAGCCGACTCATGGCGTCGGTAGCCAATGGCAACGGTGATTGACGTTGGAGATCGGCGAATGCACCCAGTTCGTGCAACCCGTGGGCGCCTGTTAAATGTTTGGGAAGGATGAGCAATACACGCCAATCGTCAGGAAAGTCCCAGCGGCCTACGAGCGGCGAGATGTCGGATTCCGAGACCTTGCCGCCTTCGACCAGGAATCCGCCGCCATCGAAGCCATGCACACCGATCGCGGATCGCAAGCCTCTGCCAACGAGCTTGGCCAAGGCGACGGCGTCAGGCTTCTGCCCCGTCAACTCGGCGATGCCGCGAGCGACGGCCAACCCAAGCTGCGTGCCTACGCCTAGTCCGACGTGGTCCGGCGGCGCGTGGACGACCTGCACATGAACCGCATGCGATAGGCCGAGACTCGCCGCGCAGCGCTCGGCAAATTGGGCCGCGCGATCGGCGAGCGGACCCTCCGCAGTGAATCGCTCGGATTTGTGAACCAGCACTTCGACGCCCGGCCGATCGACCATCATCCCGATGCCGCCGAACATTCGTTGTGGTGAGGCATGATCGCATCCTGGCAACGAGAGCAAGCCGAAGTGTAGGCGACTCGCGGTACGGATGCGGATGGGGCCTTCGCTCTCTCGGATCAGGCCGACTTGCGTCCGCAGAAAATCGAACGCCAAGCGTTCCTGTTCGCCTGCGGTCTTCTGCACGATCACGGCGAGCTTGGCGAATTCAACGTCGATCTCGGCACGAGGCAGCAGGTGCACGCGCGTTGCCAGGATTGCCGCTTCGACGATGGCGTGCTTGGCGCGATTGAATCCGAAGAAGTCGCGGAAGGTTTGCGAATCGACGACCTCGACCTCGATACTGACGCGCTCGGTGCGATCATCAATCGACAGCACGCGGAATTCGTAACATCGGCACGCGCCGGGCAGCACCCAGCCTCGCACTGAGCGAGCGGGGATTAGCGGTGGCAGCGGATCGAGTCGACCGAGCGCGGCACGGGCGAGCAACAACGTGTCGTCGGTAACGTGCAGCACGCCTTCGCCATGCTCGCGCAGGTTGCGATAGGTCGTGGACGTGTTGAAGGGACGCAGCAGAAACCGCGTCATGTCGGCATTGACGCGCGGCCCCATCGGAGCGATGTTGATCTCGCCCGCAGCGGATTGTGTGGTGACAATTCCTTCGAGAATCATAGCGGAATCAGGTTAGTTCAACGATGGTTCGGTCGGCCTTCGTACGCGTTGTCCGGTGAAACGCATCATGACGGTATTCTGATCGGTCATCGACGTGACGACGATCGAGCCGGTGTTGATCTCATCGAGGTAGATGACGTTGACCATCCGTTCGCCGCCGAAGTACCCGCCATGAATGAAACCGTAGATCGGGATGAGCGCGAGGATGGCCGTTTTCGGGTCGATGGCGATTTTGCAGGTCTGCTTCATGCGTTTGCGTGAGGATCGCTTCGAGCATCGGATCGCGAGTGCGCTCGCCGAACTTGAGGAGCGCGTGGTTGTTGCCGAAGTGATCGAGAAAACAGGTCCAATTTCCTTTGACGTTCATGGTGGTAACGAGCAGTTCCTTGAGCATCACGAGTTTGACGAGGTCCATGTCATCCCTCCGGGTCAGCGAGGAGAATTTTCAAGCGAAGGGCGAGCGATTCGGGCAGCTTCGGAAGCCAGGTGGCATCGATGAGGCCGACATCGATCATGTCGCGAACATGGGTACGGTCCTTGTCGCGAAATGAAGTCAGCTTCATGCGAAGCAGGGCGTCGAGGTTCACAAACATGCCAGTTTTTTTCGCTGTCGTTTCGTGGATATTGGGAGCCGGAAAATTGTATTCGGGACGAACCTTCTCATTGGCGAAAATGACATGGACCGCATCGCGAGCCTTGCCGCTAGGACCGTCGAGAAACATATCGATGCTTGCCGCGTGGCGATATCGAAAGCCATGCGATGCCATGGCAGACTTAGCGCGTTCGAGGTCGCTTCTGGCAAGAAGAATGTCGACGTCTTGCGTAAAGCGCACAGCAGTCTGATCGACTTCGCCAACATGCTCAGCCACGGCGTTCCCGTCAATGATGGCATATGGAATACTCGCCGCTTCAAGCGCTTCTGCGGTTCGATGAAGTCGATCACGGACGTTTTCGATTGCCGTCATAACGCGCTCCCAGCCGGATTGGACTACAGTGGCGGTGGACATTTTTTGTTCCGTATTGGGATTTGGCGAGTGTCAATCGTTTGCAGTTATTCGCGCACCAGTTTGAAGAACGCCTCGCGCAGTTCGCACGAGATCGGGCCGGGCTTGCCGCTGCCGATGACGCGGGCGTCGCACTTGGTGACGGGGATGATCTCCGCAGCCGTGCCGGTGAGGAAGCACTCGTCGGCGATGAAGACGTCGTGCCGGGTCAGGCCGAGCTCTTCGACGGTGTAGCCGTTATTGCGAGCGAGATCGATGACGGTATTGCGCGTGATGCCTTCGAGAATGCCGGAGTCAATCGACGGGGTGCGGATGACGCCGCCCTTCACGAGGAAGATATTGTCGCCCGAGCACTCTGCGATTTCGCCCTTGTGGTTGAGCATCAGCGATTCGAGACAGCCGGCCTGGATGCCTTCGATTTTCGCCAAGATATTGTTCAGATAGTTGAGCGACTTGATGCGCGGATTGAGCGCGTTCGGATGGTTGCGGATCGTCGAAACCGTCGCGATCTCCATGCCGTTCTCGTAAAGGTCCGGCGGATACATCGTGATATCGTCCACGATGACGATCACTTGCGGATCGGAGCATCGGCGAGGGTCAAGCCCCAGCGATCCGGCCCCGCGCGTGACGATTGGGCGACAGTAGCCATCGATTTTGTTGTTGATCGCGATGGTGTCGTTGATCGCCTTGATCGTCGCTTCTTGGGAAAGCGGGATTTCGAGATTGATGCTGCGTGCGCTTTCGAACAAGCGAGCAACGTGTTCGATGAGTTTGAACGCCTTGCCGGAATAGATGCGGATGCCTTCGAAGACGCCATCGCCGTAAAGCAGGGCATGATCGTAGACGCTGACCTTGGCATCGGGTTTGTCGTAGAATTTGCCGTTGATGTAGACTTTGGGTAACGCGGACATGCAGTAAATCTCGGTAAATGGTGTAATATCCAATACCGAAATCATATCAAATTTCACGTTTTTCTGCTTACAACCGAATCGCGAAAAACTGCCGAGTTGCATTTTCCGCTTGCGGCTTAGCGCTCAGCGTGTCCCACCTGATCGCTAAGCCGCAAGCGGCAATACGGAAAATTGATCTTTGACGCCGGCTAAACAGCCGCCGCCAATGCCGGCGGTTGGGATAGCTCCTGCCCGTCCATGCGGCCATCGATGATCCGCACCATGCGGTCGGTTTCGTGGACGAGGTCGAGATTGTGCGTTACCATGACGATCGTCAAATTCTCGAACTGATTGAGATCGCGCAGAAGCTTCATGATGTGATGGCCATTGGCGAGGTCCAGGTTGCCCGTCGGTTCATCAGCGAGCAAGACGCGCGGGCGATTGATGAGGGCACGGGCGATGGCGGCACGCTGCATCTCGCCACCGGATAGTTCCCGTGGCTGGTGCGTCAGGCGATGGCCGAGACCGACTTTGTCGAGCATCTCCGCGGCGTGTTTGCGCAGCTCTTTCTTGTTGCGCCACCAGCTCCAGACCGAATGCGTAATCATCGCCGGCGCTAGCACGTTTTCCAGGACGTTCATTTCCGGCAGCAGATGATAGAACTGGAAAATGAAGCCAAACGTGCGATTGCGCAGCGCATCGCGGTCCCGCGCCGGCAGATTGTCGATGCGTCGGCCCTCCAGATGGATGCAGCCATCGTCCGGCGTGTCGAGCGTGCCGAGCAGGTGCAACATTGTGCTCTTGCCCGAACCTGAATTGCCGATGACGGAGAGAAACTCGCCCTCGGCAACGTCGATGTCCAGTCCGCGCAGCACCTCGATACGGTTGGCGTACTTGACATAGGTCTTGCGCAGATTGATCGCGGTGAGTAATGGCGTCGTGCCGTGCATGCATATGCTCCTGTGTTCGCCGCTTGCGGCTTAGCGCTCGATTATGCACACCTGACGTGAGCGCTAAGCCGCAAGCGGAAATACAACAACGAACGATGATTTACTAATCATACCGCAACGCTTGCACCGGATGCAGCATGGCAGCGCGAAAAGCGGGGATGATGCTAAACACCACGGCGATGCCGACCGCGCCGAGGTTCATGTACACGATCGCCATGGGCTGAAGCTCAGTCGGAATCTCGGTGAAGTAGTAGACCGAGCCGTCGAAGATACGCTGGCCGGTAATCGCGGCGATGGCCAGTTCAATCGTATTGATATTGAGAGTAATCGTCACGCCCAGGATCGTGCCGAAGAGCGAGCCGACGATGCCGAGCAATAAGCCGTAGCTGAGAAATATCTGCATGACCCCGGCGGACGAGGCACCAAGCGCTTTGAGGATGCCGATGTCGCGCGTCTTTTCGGAGACGATCATGCTGAAGATCGCCAGGATGCCAAAGCCCGCGACGCCGACGATCATGAACAGCAGGATGTTTAGAATGTTCTTCTCGATTTCGATCGCGCGAAGCAGTGGGCCTTGCTTCTCTTGCCAGGTGTTGACGATCAGCGGTTCGCCTTTGAAGAGGATCGCCATCGCCTTGACGATATCGTCGGCCTCGCTTTGATTCTTGAGTTTGACGAGGATATTGGTCGCCCGGTTGTCCATCTCCCGCAGGCGTTGCAGTTGGTCCAACGGAATGAAGATGCAATTGGCGTCATACTCGCTCATGCCTGATTTGAAGAAATCGATGGCGACGAAATCGTCGTAGACGGGCGTCATGTTCTGGCCGATCGTGATCGTCGTCAGGCGGATGCCGTCGCCGTGACGCATCGCTGCCCGATCGGTGACGTTGTTGTCCTCGTCGCGCGTCTTGAAGTTCGCCACGAGGTGCCCGACAATCGCCCCGATCGGCTCGCGTGCCTTAAAGGGGGCCGGCGCGGGCGGTGGGGCCAGCGGCGGGGCAGGGCGGTCCTTGCGTAGCTTACTGAAAAACTCGCGCATCTCCGGCGAAATGCCAGCCTCGAAATCCAGTCGTTGCGGCGGCGGCGCTACTAGATCGCCTTTCTTCTCTTGTTCCTCAAGCCGGCGTAGCCGTTGTATCTCTTGCTCGAACTGAAATTGATGGAAATCGTGCCATTCCTTATCGACCGCGGCAAATTTCGCCTTGATGTCCGACGGCACCACAAACGTCGGCTCAGCGTCGGCTGATTGCAACTGAAGATAGTTCTTGAATCCACCCACGGCTGATCGCGACTTCATTTCGATGCCCATAACTCGCACCGGGCGCGTTACGGTTTCCTGGCTGCCGCGATGGTAAAATTGCAGCATGGCGAACGAATCGAGCGTCACTGCCATCGCCTCGATGCGTTCGTTGAGATAAGGGTCTTTGCGTATCATGGCGATTTTGTCCAACGGAGCGTAAAAGCCGTTCGGGCTATGCGCTTCGATGGCGACATCGGAGACGACATTGTGCAACAGCGTTTGCAGTTTCTTTGAGAAGCCATTCATGACGCTATTGACAACGATGAGCGTCGCCACGCCCAGCATGACGCTGATGATGCACGCCAGCGCCAGGTAGCGAGTCTTGAGATAACGCCAGCAGAGGAGGAGTTTGTACATGGTTGAGGCACGTCCTTGTGGTTTGCCGCTTGCGGCCTAGCGCTCGGTTGTGCACACCGGACGCGAGCGCTAAGCCGCAAGCGGCAGTCATTTTTCCGGTCGAAGCAGCGGAAACAAAATCACATCGCGGATCGTCTGCGTGTTCGTCAGCAGCATGACGAGGCGGTCGATGCCGACGCCGAGACCGCCGGCGGGGGGCATGCCGTGGCGCTGGGCGCGGATGAAGTCGTGGTCCATCTTGGCCATCGAGTCCTCTTCGGGCAATCCCGCGAGTTGTTGCGAGAAGGTCTGCTCCTGCGTGATCGGGTCGTTCAGCTCCGTGTAGGCGTTGGCCAACTCCATGCCATGCACGTATAACTCAAACCGCTCAGCAATCGTCGGCACGCCAGCCTTGCGTTTCGTCAGCGGGCAGAGCGATGTGGGGTAATCGTAAACAAACACCGGCCCGACGAGCTTGTGCTCGACGCGATGCTCAAACAGTTCGTGCACAAGCACATCGTGATGCTTGCCGGCGATGTCGATGTGGGCTTTCTTCGCCGCCTCGGTGACGCCCGGTTGATCGTCGAGGGCGACGCCAACGTGTTCGAGAAACAGGTCGGCGTACTTCATCCGCTTCCAGGGCGGTGCGAAGTTGATCGCCTTCTCGCCCCACTTGCGTTGATGCCCGCCGCCGACGGCATCAATGCATGCAAGCACCATGCCTTCGGTCAGCTCCATCATCGTTTCGTAGTTGCCATAGGCCTGGTACAACTCCATCATGGTGAATTCGGGGTTGTGCTTGAGGCTGATGCCTTCATTGCGAAACACTCTGCCAATTTCATAAACCTTTTCGATGCCGCCGACGAGCAACCGCTTGAGATGCAACTCCAGGGCGATGCGGAGAAACAGCGGAATATCGAGCGCGTTATGGTGCGTCTTGAACGGCCTGGCCGCCGCCCCGCCGGCAATCGAATGCAGCGTCGGCGTTTCGACTTCGCAGTAGCCCTGGGCATCGAGGTACGCCCGGATCGTACGGACGATCTTGATGCGCTTGAGCGTCACATCGAGCAGTTCGGGGTTGTAGGTCAGGTCGAGGTAGCGATGCCGTAGCCGATATTCCATGTCGGACAGGCCGCCCCATTTGTCGGGGTGCGGTTCGAGCGATTTGGAGAGGAACGTCAGCTTGTCGGCGAAGATGGTCGGCTCGCCGCGTTTGGTCTTGCCGAACTTGCCCTCGATGCCGACGAGATCGCCGAGATCGAGTTCCTGGGCGAGCTTCCAGCCGAGATCGCCGATCTGCTTTTGGCCGAGCATGACCTGCACCCGGCTCGACCAGTCGCTGAACTCGGTGGCTTCGTGTTTGTCGTCGCCAGTGGTTTTGCGTGTGGTGAGCGAGCCGGACCAATCGCGAATGTCAAGCCAGTGGACCTTGCCGCCGATACGCCGACTGACGATGCGGCCTGCCGCCTTGACGCTGGGCCGTTGGTCTTCGGGCAGGTCAGCAGGCAGGCCGAGGATGGTCTGGATCGGTTGATGCCCGTCGAAGCGATGCCCCCACGGATCGAGCCCAAGAGCCTCGATATTACGCAGTTTGTCCAGTCGGCTACTTTCGACGACGTTATCCACGGTTGCGTTCGACTTTCGTTAAATTGGGCAAGCATCACAAGGTTGCATCATTGTGCGAATGTGGATTCTAGTCGGATGAACGTTTCAGGTCAATTGGGATTCGTCGGTGTGTCGCACCGCAATAGAAATGTCCCCATTTTCGTTGCATTAGAAATGTCCGCATACATTTCTCTATGCTTTCTTCTTGAACCCTTTTCGCCAGGGGTGATTCGTGGCTGGGCGCCATGGGCTTTTTTGGGTAGTCTCGCCCTTGCCAAC
>SIAQ01000149.1 GCA_009697105.1 Gemmataceae bacterium
ATGCTTCTTGCGTGAAGATCGATGCCGCAATAGTATGAATGCGTGGCGTTGTAAACTGGTCGGTAGCTGGCTTGAGGTTCACGGCCGGGAGACTACGATGACACTTATTCTGGGTCCATTTTCCCTCGACCGGGTGGTGCGTGCCGTGGAGTTAGTTCGCCAGCGATTGCTTCGTGCGACCGCCGCCCTGGAGGGGGCGGGTCTCCCCTATGCCGTGGCCGGGGGCAACGCCGTCGCCCTCTGGGTGTCCCGGGTCGATCCTGGGGCCGTGCGTAACACCAGCGATGTCGATCTGCTCGTCCGTCGGTCGGACCTGGACGGGATCAAGGGAGCGTTGGCCGCGGCCGGTTTTGAGTACCGCCACGCGTCAGGCCTCGATTTGTTCCTGGACGGGCCGGGCGGGCGTGCCCGTGACGGCATCCACCTGATTTTCGCGGGCGAGATGGTCCGACCGGGCGAGGCGTTGCCGAACCCTGAGGTGACGGATTCGGAGGCGGGCGGGGAGTTCCGCGTGCTCCAGTTGCGGGCCCTCGTGGGGGTGAAATTGACGGCCTACCGGGACAAGGATCGAACGCATTTGCGCGATATGCTAGAGGTCGGGCTGATCGACGGGACTTGGGGTCAACACTACCCGGTGGAATTGGCGGATCGGCTGCGCGCATTGGTCGAGACGCCGGGTGGGTAGCCGCCTAACCGTCCTATGCCTCTTGAAGGTTGAGCTACATTCCTTCCCCGGCGACTTTTGCGTTGGGGTTTTGCATGTTGTGATTGATGCAAAGTACCTCATCGCTGGGCTTATGGGCGGCCTTTCTTTCGCTTCGTGCTCAAGCGTTCCTCGATGGTTGCGAGCACAGCCGACGGGTCCTTTAGCCAATCCTTGGTCAGCACCAGCATCACCTCCCAGCCGAAGTTGCGCAATAGGCGTGGGCGAAACACGTCGCGTTCGAGTACGTTGTCGTTCTGATAGTATTTTTCCGTATCGACCAGAATGCCGAGCCGATGGACGCGCTCGTCGGTCGCGCGGATGGCGAGATCGCAACGGAAGCTCGATTGGCCGACGTCGTGCTCGATCTGCCAGCCGCGCTCGCTCAACGCTTGCGCGAGTTGGGCTACCACGCAGTGCTTTTCCTCCTGAACGGTCCGGCTCTGCTCCGAGGGGTTGATCTCCCAGAGCACGCGGCGGCCTGTTTCATGATCGCCCGCCGACATCGCCTCGGCATAGCGCAGGTAGTTCTTGAACGCGCGAGCACCGTCGTTGTAGTCGTTGGTGATGGCCGAGTGGCGGATCGACGAGACGATGGCCATGTGCCTCTTGGCACGCGAGAAGGCGACGTTCAGCCGGCGTTCACCACCGCTCTGATTGATCGGCCCGAAGTTCATCAGCATCTTGCCCGTAGGCCCGGGACCATAGCAGACGCTGAGGATGATGATGTCGCGCTCGTCGCCCTGAATGTTTTCGAGGTTCTTGACGAGCAGCCCGACGAACTGCCCGTCCTGTTCGCGCTCACGTTCGATCTCCAGGCGCGAGCGGAATTGGTCGTCGTCCACGGCAAGGCGCTCGAGGGCTTGCTCGATCTCGGTTTGCTGAGCCTCGGAGAACGCGATGACGCCCAGGCTAAGACCGACGTCGCGCGCCAACATCTCGCGAACCATATGGGCGATATAGTCGGCCTCGGCGGTGTTGCGTCGCTGTTCGTACACCGTTTTGGACAAGATGTGGAAACTCACAGGCCGTTCGAGCAGCCGTTTCACATTCTCCTGTCCATCCGCCGGCGCGGCGACACTAATTTCGCGCATGCCGATCGGCGCCAGGGCGACTTCGGGGACCGTCAGCAGTCGGCCATGATAGAACGCCGCGTTCGAGAAGCTGATGAGCGATTCCGAGCGACTGCGATAATGCCAGCCGAGCATGGTTGACGCCAAATTGCGGGCGGAATGATTGAGCAGACTGCTGCTGCCGAGATCGTATTCGACCTCCTGGCCGGTCTCGTCCTCAATCATCACGCGATCTTCGTCATCGTCGTGTTTCGAGCCGAAGAAGCTGGTCGGCGGGAGTTGCATCTCGTCGCCGACGACGATCACTTGTTTCGCGCGAAAGATGGCGGGCACGGCTTCTTCCAGCGTGACCTGGCTCGCTTCGTCGAAGATGACGACGTCGAACATTGCCGTCAAGGGCAGGGCATCGGAGACGCTCAATGGACTCATGAGCCAAACCGGCTTGAGATCCTTGAGCACCTCGCCGGTTTCGTCACCAACGAGATCGCGGATTGAGCGGAAGCGCATCGTCTTGCCGAACTCGTGCTCGAGTTCGCGCCGGCCTTTGTTGTAAATCGGCTTGCGTTCTTTCTGTTCCGCCGTGAGCTGGGCCGCGGCTAATGAGGTAACGCGAACGCTGTCGAGAAACCGCCGACAGACGCGCTCACGCACGATGGACGCGCTGGCCTCGTGCCATTGATCATACAACTCTTCGATCTTGCCAACCTGAGCGGCGTGCACGGTCGCACTGAATCGGCCCAGCACCGGATCGGCACGCAACAGATCCTCGAGCGTCCGTGTCGCCATCGCGGCTTCGAGTTGATCGATTCGCAGCGGCGCAAATCGCAATGCCTTCGCCAATGGCGCGGGCAGGGCGGCGACCTCCTTCAAGCACGGCAAGAACGCCGGCATCTCGCCCAGTCCGGCTTCGATCGCCTTCGCATCGACAACCAATTGCGCCAGCGAAAGCTCGCTTGCATCCTCCATCAATTGCCCGACCTGGGCAAGCAGAGCATCAAGAGCGGGACGCATCTTCGCCAGCGTCATGACGATCTCCGCATCGCACGGCGATTCAACGATGAAGCGATGCAGCGTTTGCAGAAACGTAGGCAGCACCGATACGCCATCCGCCAAGGCCGCGACTTGTGCGGAGAACTCCGGAAACGTGCCGACAAAGCCGAACTCCTCACGCGCTTCGGTCTCGACCTTGGTCAACTCGGCGGCGATGGCATGCTCCGCGTCGAGCTTCTCCAACACGATCGAATACAACACGGGCGGCGAATGCGCGGCGAAGTCGTAGGCTGCGAGCAAGCGACTGCGCAATCGCCAAAAGCTTGGCTGCACGAAGCGCATCAACGATGTCTCTTGTTCCTTTGCTTGCGTTAGCAGGCGCTTGGTTTCCTCCGGCGATGGCTTCTGCCGCCAGCCTGCTGTGGTCATGCGAATGCGCTGCAGATCCTGCTCTTTCGTCGTGAATCGACGGCGGAGCGTCGTGAGCCGTTTGGTGCTGTCGGATTTGCTGGTCAGCACGCTGAGGTCGTTCGTCTCCGCCAAGAATTGCAGCTTGCCCGTGTAGATGGCGGCCTGGGCTAGCTTCGCGATCGTGTCAAAGCACTCCGCGGGCAGCTTCAACGAATGCACCTGGGCAAGCAACTGGTCAAGCAAGTCGAACACGCCCGGAAGTGATTGTTGAATCGCAGCAATCGGCTGATCGAGAGCAGCGAATCGGGCGTGCAGGCGGTGCAGCGGATGCTTCGCAAAGACGCCGTCGGGCTGGATCGCTTGCAGATGCTCCCGCAGCCGATCGATGCGTTCGCGGTTGTCGTGCCAATGCTGATACGGCGGGATGCGCTCGCGCTCGGCCGGTTGAAGTACGATTGCGTGCTCGCGCAAGGCGATCGCGCGTTGGAAGAGCCAATGCAGCGAAACGCCTGCGCTCGCCGGTGTTGCTTGCTGAGCGGCCTGCCAGCTTTCGAGCGGTGCCAACTCCTTCTTCATGCCCGCGAGCAGTTTCGTTCGTTTCTCTTCTGACTTGGCCGCCTGCGTTTCCTTGGTCTCCAGGAATGCCTCATAGGTACGTTTGAGATCGAAGATAAACTCTTTCTTGTCGCCCTGCGAATCGTGGATCAAGCAGCAGAGTTCGCTCAAGCCCGATTGTTCGAGCCGATGGAAGACCACATCAATGGCTGCCCGCTTCTCGCATACGAAGAGCACGCGTTTGCCCTGGGCGACGAAGTCGGCGATGAGGTTGGTGATGGTCTGCGATTTGCCCGTACCCGGCGGCCCCTGGATGATGAAGCTCCGCCCGGTTCGCGCCAGGGCGATGGACGAGGCTTGCGTCGGATCGCATTGAACGATCGGATAGCTGTCGTCGATCGGCAACAGCTTCGCCGCCTGCGCCAGGGCATCACGCGGCTGCAGTGAAAAGATCGAATCGAATCCCGCGTGTTCGTCGGTGCGATCGAGCAGGGTCGTGTAGTCACGAACGAGCGACATCTTGCGATAGTGGAAATTGCCTAGCGTGACGTTGCACAGATCGAATTCCCAGTTATAGCGGTTGGTCTCATCCGCCGTCTGCGTGACGAGTCGACGCTCCTTGGTTTCGTCTGGCTCGGCGGGAACCATGTGCGTGCGCGGGCGCGGCGTTTCCTCGACAAGATCGCTCAGTGTCGGCCGCGGCAGAGCGACGCGCGTCTGAAACAGCCGAAGCCCGAGCGGATGGTAGTTGTCGCGGTCATAGCTGTAATCCAGATCGAGAAACGTCCGCACGCCGCGGCCCGAGAGCCGCGCCCGTCGGCAGTACAGCTCGAGTCGCCGCTGAGCCTTGGCGTGGATCAGGTTGATTCTCGGCTTGTCGATCATCTCAATCGTCACGCCCGGCTCGCTCGTCTGCACTTTTGTCGAAAGAAGCTTGTACAATTCCTCCAACGAATTCTGCGAGAGATCGATGAACTCCGGTAGATCGACGGCATAAAGCTGCTTGAGATGGTGGCGCAGGACCGGGTTGATCTCGGCCTCCGTGCCGACCGGTTCAAGCGTGAAGACGTCACGCACGCCTTTCGTTTTTGCGAGTTGCACCGGCAGCAGCACGAGCGGCGAGTCGTACCGTTCCGCCGGCGTCTCCTTGAGATTCGCCCAGCGCAGGAAGCAGACAACGAGCCGAAGCTGCGCGAAGCCGTACTCGTTCTGATCGCGGCGAGCTTCGTTGCGAATGCCATCGAGCTGGCTGCTCAGGTACAGCGCCTCCTCGAAGCGTAGGTACTTGTTGAGCGACACCTGTCCGCCGGCGGTGACGGCATCGCGAAAGTCGTGGTTCCAGGTCAGGATTTGCTCGGGCTTGATGCTGCGCATATCGAACGAGAGCGGAAACGATGCCCAGGTTAGATTTACCGTCTGCATCGTCGGGCGAAAATGCAAGAGCCGATTACGCCGCGAAATCTCGAACAGACGCTGTTGCAAGCAAGTCAGAATCTGGGCGCGACGGCCCTTGCGATCGTGGCTCTCGAACGTCGGCAGGCGGGCGAGATCGAAGTCGAGGTCCACCGCTTGGTCGCGGTAGTTCTCCAGCATTCTCAGAAGCGATGTCGTATCCTGCGGTCGGCGATGACGATCCAACTCGGTCATGCGGACGATCGCCTTGGCCAATACGGGATGGATCGTTTTGTTCAGGTCGAACAGGTTGCGCCGGCTTGCCGCGAATCTTTCGAGATCCGCCGGCTCGTTGAGATTGAGGTTGCATGTGAGACTTGCGATGATCAGGCCGAGTACGTAAATATCCGTAAGCGGGTCGTGATGCCCGATCTCGTGCTCCCAGCTCACGTAGCCGGGGAGATAGACCGGCTGGGTGATCGCCTCGCCGCGTCGGCCAAGCTGCAAGCTGACGACGTTCTCCGTGCCGGCGTCGACGTTCATCGAAACTTGAAACTGGTTGACGACCTGCATCGCGCGCGACGCCGGCTCTTCGATCTCACGCACCTTGGCGTTGTTCAGCGTCGGCTTGGTGAGCTTCGCGTCCTCGAACCAGAGTCGGCCATCATCCGCGAAGATCAGGTTCACGCCGTTGAGCGGCGCGACCGACCCGGCGCGATGCGCCGCCGCGACTTGCCGAGCGAGTGGCAGAAAGCACGCCAGCGCGTCCTCCGTGGAGAAGCCCGCGGCGGCGAGACGTTGGTGCAGGAAATCGTTGAAGGAAGTCATAGGTGTCGTTCGGTGGAGTTTTGTCGTTGCGGATTCAAGCTGTCAGCCGTCAGCTATCAGCTTTCAGCCAAAGAATTCAAATGCTCAATCGTCGCAATTAGCTGCGAGCGACAGCTTCGGCATTCCAGGCTTTTTGGCTGATAGCTGATTGCTCTTACGTTGCCTTCACAAGAATCCCGTCAGCATCTTTCTCGACCTTGGCAAAGGCTTTCTTGGTCATGCCGAGTTCCTTCTGCGCGAGTTCGATGAAGCGTTCATCCAGCCCGAGCTTGCGAGACAGGACAATTGCCGATGCCAACGCGACATCGCCGAGATCGCGGTCCACCGTGACGAAATCGAGCATCACGAAGCAAAGGTAGTCGCGCCATGATGCATGAGCTTGATCCGCGTCACGCTTGAGTTCGTCGATCGTCGCTGGCGCGATGGTTCCATTCGGCATAAAATCCGCGACAAATCGCTTGGCGTGCGTCGTCACGGTGTCGGTACGATACCACGCCGGCGCCAGCAGAAGCTCAAGCAATTCACGCGTGCGCCGAGCCGTGCGCTTTTGGCTGAGCAGGTCAAATTGGTCAAGCCGCATCGGCCCTTGGATCATACGTTCGATGTCGGCGCTGGCGTCGGTGCCACGCTCGGCCCACAACTTCAACGCGCGGGCGCGGATGTACGATTCCGGATGCGTCGTTTGGTTCGCGTGTTCATCGGGCTTGGCGAGAATTTCGTCGGCCTGACGCAGGTAGCTCTCGGCATTGACGTCGCTGACGCCGGTCTCCGTTTTGATCAACGCAGCAATGGCGGCGAGAGGGTCGCCCGACGCCCGACAGGCCCAGCGGTCGGCATAGATTTCGGTCCAAAGCCGATAGAGCCGAGCGGTCTCCGTGAAAGTCGGGCCCGAGGCGGCATCGCGGCTGAGCGAATCGAGCAATTCGCTGATGACGAGATAGATGCCTTCATCGATCGTGAAAAACACGAAATGCCCGAGTTCATGCGCGAGCACGGCACGCAGTTCGTTCTCTGCCAGTTTCTCCGCCATCGGGCCGGCCAGGATGACATGGGCTTCGCCAGGCAGATAGGCGAGCGAGGCGTTCAGCCGGGTTCCGGTTTGTGCTTGATAGAGCGTGACTGTTGCCGTGAGTTGAAGTTGATCGCGTAACGCATCGACAATGGCATACATCTTGGGCTGCGCTTCGCGCTCGAGGCGATAGGTTGATTTAAGCAGATCGAGCCGAATCGCGTCGGCTTGTGCTGTGCGCTGGCGCGACGATGCAAACCAACGCACCAGTTCCGGTTCGTCGGTCTGCAACTGCGCAACAATGGCGCGGTGATAATCGGTCGGCAGCGGGTGTGTGTCGGCCATGCGGGAATTATAGCGGCATTCCATGCCTTTGTTTAGCCGCTCGCCTTTTGGCGAGCGCGGGCGCGACAGTCGCGCTCGCCAAAGGCGAGCGGCTAAACGAATCGGAGTTCATGGCACAAGTATCAATCCCACCAGCACGTCGTATCCCGCGTGGGCGCCGACGGCGATGCCGAAGCCACGCAGGTGATACAGGGCGGCGAAGTATATTCCGGCGAACATGCGAAACGTCAGAACGTACAGACTGAACGCGTCGCCGTTGGGACCGATGTGATGAGCGCCGGCGAAGAGCAGGGCGGAGGCGAAGGCGGAGAGCAGGATCACCCACAGTGAGACCTTCGACTCGTTCCAGGAAAACAAACGCAGCAAGCCGCCGTAGGTGAGTAGGCGGAACAGCGTCTCTTCATAGATGCCGGCGCCGAGGTAGCCGACGAGCTGGCCCCACATTGGATCCAGACCGTCGGGATCGATCTCGCCGGCGATTTGCAGCAGCACGCGAGGATTCGGTCGCCCCAACCAAACGTCAGCGCGGATGAGCATCAGCCAAACGGCCTGGCTAAGCCCCAGTAACAACACGGCGTAGGCGGCGCTTTCGCCCATCATGCCCGCCCAAACGCCGACCTTGTCCGTCGGTCGGCCCTCGCGGCGGATCAGTCCCCAACCGAGCAATACGCAGATCAAGAGAACCGGCGCCTCATACGTCGGTTCGATGCCAAGGTGCGTGAGAAAAGTACGCAACCAGGCGTCGGCTCCGTTGCGCATTGCGTCCGCCTCAGTCGCTGTGAAATATAGGCCGACTTCGTAGATCGCGAGTAGTGGCAGCACGAACAAAACGCACGCCCAGGGATGCCGCGTCGCTTGCCAATATTGAGGTTGGTCGGCAGTCATGGTTACGTCGGTTTACTCCAGGAATCGGGCCAAAATGTACCGTCGCTTATGCTTTCGGCTCTGACGTTTTTCGTCCTGCACCTGTATAATTATCGGCATGAATGGGTCGCGTACTATTGGAATTGGCCAGAAGCTCGCGGGGCAGTCGTTGCTCGACGTGCTGCAGCCGGCGCTGCGAATTCGCCGGTCGGAAGCGGCGCAGCTAATCCGCCAGGGAAACGCTCGCATCAACGGAAAGCCTTGCACTAACGCCGATCGCCGAATGCAGCTGGGCGAACGGGTGGAGCTGTCGCCTACCGAATCCGCCGAAAAGAAGGCGCCGCGTTCGGATTCCGGGCATGATATCGTCGTTCGGCATGTCGATGCGGAGATCGTGGTTGTCGAAAAGCCCGCGGGGCTGACTACGGTTCGCCATGCGGATGAGATCAAGGACATGGGCCGACGCGCCAAGAATTTTCTGCCGCAAACGCTTGTCGATCTTCTGCCTGGTGTTCTGGCAAGCCAGCGCAAGCGCGTCAACGGACGAATCCGCGCGGTGCATCGCATCGACAAAGAAACTAGCGGGCTTGTCGTTCTGGCGTGTACGCCAAAAGCAGAAAGCGACCTTGGCAAGCAGTTTCGCGCCAAGTCAACAGCGCGGCGTTACCTCGGCCTCGTTCGTGGGCAAGCCGTTGACGCCCAAATCGAATCCTATCTCGTTCGCGATCGCGGCGACGGTCGGCGCGGCAGCGGCGCGCAGGCCGACGGACAGCTGGCCGTCACGCATGTTCGCGTGGTCGAGTGCTATAGCGATTTCACACTCGTCGAATGCGAACTCGACACGGGCCGTACGCATCAGGTTCGTATCCACCTCGGTGAAGCAGGCACGCCGTTGTGCGGGGAACGGATCTACGATCGCCCGCTGCACGGCAAGCCATTTCCTGATACGAGCAATGCGAAACGTCCGATGTTGCACGCAGCGCATTTTGCGTTCGATCATCCGGCGACTGGCAAGCGTGTGGAATGGGACGCAGAGATGCCCAAGGATCTGCGCGAGATCATCAAACGGTTGCGTTCTCAATGAGCAAGGCCAAGGGTTCGGAGTACCTCACCCTTGGCCTTGCCGGTTTGCTTACCGCATTTCCAGCAAACCGTGGAGTTTGTTCAGCGAGCGAATCAAATCGTCTTGATCGTCGTCCGAGAGGTCGGCCAGGCGTTCGACGATTCGGCCGACTCGCTTGGTTTGATAATCGACCAACGCCTTCTCGCCGTTGATGGTGAGATCGACGTCGATCTTGCGTTTGTCGCGGGTATTGATTCGGCACTCGATCATCGGCCGCTCGCTGTTTTCGAGCGATCGGATGACGCGCGACATCTGCGCGGGCAGGACGCCCAGAATGCGCTGAATGTCGCCGACGATCATTGTGCCGTGCTCTTGCAGGAGCGACAGAGTGAGGAATTCGACCTCTTTTAGGTCGCCCAATCGGCGTCGACCTCGCAAGGTGGATAAGCAAATTTGCGTAACCACTTGGAACAGTTCTTGCGCAAGATCTTCGACGCGATTGGTAGTAACGGTGGCCATGAACTTGCTTTCCGTCGCGGCGTCCTCAAAATCTCACTTGCGTGGGTGAGGGTGAAGTGAGGAGCCGTGAATGGAGCGTGGTGATTCACTACCCCAATAATAACCGTTTCCAAAGATCAGTCAATTGATAAAATGAGATGTTTGCGTAAAATAGATAATTTTATTACGTTTGTGATAATAATGCCGGATTTGCGACTTTTGCTTGCCGTTTGCTCTTCGCACGAGAAGGATCGCTTTTTCGGAGCCTGAGCGCCAGCGAAGGGCCGTTTGGAGCTCTTCGCTGGTGCTCAGGCTCGGACAGTATCACCGGGTTTTCACTTCGATCGGGCTGCCAAACATACTTGCCACGGTGACGGTCAGCGGGCCGGGGGGTTTCAGACTTACTGTGGATTGCACCATTTCAAACGCCAGCAGGCCGACCAGAAACATGATGACCACACATGGGACCATGAAGATCACCGGCATAGCGCCCCACGGTGCCGCAGGCAGCAGCTGAGCCTTGACGACGATTTCCTTTTCGCCGGCGGTCTCTTCGTCGTCATCGACTTCCACGTCATCGACTTGAGCGTCGGCGTCGAGATCGGAGAATTCGCTGCTCTCCTCATCGACATCGACATCGTCAACGACGGCGGCATCGGGATCGATTTCCGCCTCGACGTCAGTGTCGGCGTTGGCCTCATCCTCGTCGAGCGCCACGACTTGGCTGCCACTCTCTTCCTCCTGCGCAAGTTCGGAGTCGTCAAGGGCGATATCGAAATCGGAGCTTTCCAGTTCGGAGTCCGCGATAGTTGCCTCGTCGCTCTCGTCGAGCGCGGGGACGTCGAAATCGGGT
This sequence comes from Gemmataceae bacterium, assembly GCA_009697105.1. GTDB lineage: Bacteria > Planctomycetota > Planctomycetia > Gemmatales > Gemmataceae > SIAQ01. The sequence goes on from SIAQ01000149.1 coordinate 10,585, forward strand.
TCGAGGATTTCGTCCTGGTCGATTGCCTGGGTGCCGGCCGATGACTTCTTCTTTTTTGATTTCACCTGCGGCGCCGGCTTGTCGTCACTATCGTCGAGGGTTAGTTCAAATTCGCTGTCGGAATCTTGCTGCGGTGTGCTTGCGCCGCCTTCGCCGGAACCTTCGAGGTTTAGCTCGAATTCGCTATCTTCCGGCGGTGCCTCAGATCCTAGTGCGCCTTCGCCCGAACCTTCGAGGTTCAGTTCAAAGTCATCGTTATCAGACAAAGCGGCAGGGGCCTGCGCTTTTGGCTTTTTGCCTTTGGTTTGTACGGGTGCTGGCTCGTCATCGACTTCCAGGCTGAGGTCGAAATCGCTGTCACCCTCTACTGGGCTGGATTCGGTCGGCCTGGGTGTCGCTTGGGCGTTTATCTCAAAATCGCTGTCCGAGTCATCGGTGGCGTTTATCTCGAAGTCGCTGTCCAAATCATCGACTGCCTCGTCGAGAGCCGGTTTGGGAGTGCTCTCGACATCAAGACTCAAGTCGAAATCGACATTGTCGTTGGCGTCGAAATCGGTCTGCTCGGATTGTTCAAGGGAGAGGCCGTCGTCGGCTGGGCTGTCGAGGGCGATGCCGCTGCTGGAGATGGTGAGTTCGGTGCCTTGCTGATCGAGCGCCTGGTCGTTGTCGTCGCCGACGTCGAGGCTGAGGTCGCCGTCGTCTTCGGTCAGAACGGTGCCGTCGTCGCCGCCGACGTCGATGCTGAAATCGCTGCTGTCGTCGGGCGGTTGCGGCGTGAGATCGAAGTCGCTGCTGCCGTCTTGTTGTTGGGTGTCGAGTTCAAAATCGCTGCTGTCGTCATTGCGTTTCTTGGAGACAGGCGTTTTCGGTTGCGCGCCCCGTTTGAGTTCAGCCGGGAGTTCGAGATCGGAATCGGAAAGCTCGAACGGCGACGACGTCGGGAGCTTTAACTCGGATTTCGGCTTGAACTTGGTCGGCGCCTGATTTTTTTCGCGTTCGAGTTGCTTGCGTATTTCTTCGTCGAGGTTGATTTCCTCGGTGAGCATCATGTGGCCTTCGCCCGAATCAGCGGGAGGCATCTGGACTCTTTCGAGCCGAACGTTGCTGTCGGTTCCGCCGCCGCCTGGACCGGTGCCGAGCGATACTTCGTCGGAGGCGCCGAGTAGCTTGACGTCACTATCATGGTCGAGCGGTATCAAGCGGACGCCGCAGTCCTGTGGCTGTGGCACGTTCCGGGCGGGTTGGTGGGGTGTGGATTCGAGCTTCGATTTCGCCTTGGTAGAGGATCCAATCGCCAGCTGCGAGGCACGCTTAACATTAGACGCCGGCACGTGGACGCCTGTCTTCCCTTTGGCAGGTTCCAACGGAAGTTTGGCCTTGCTGTCGACGGGCTTAGCCTCTTTTTCGGGTTGTATGGCAAACGTGGCGTCGCTGCCGTCAAAAACGAGACGCACGTCACTGTCACTACCCGCGTGCGGCGGCGATTTTTGGCCGAGCTTCGATTTCTTCTTGGCGCCGCTGGGCTGGCCAAGCAGGCCAACGCCGAAATCGGCATCGTCGCTGCCCGAGTCGAAATCGAAGACGTCCGGCACATCTTTCTTGGCCGGCGTTTTTGCGGAGGCGGCGGATTTCTTCGAGCCGGATCGCGGCGATACCGACGATTTTGGCAGTTCGAGCGACATATCGCCGAGGGCCAGTTCGGGATCGCTGGAACCGCCGCGAAGGCGGGCCAACTCCTGAATATCCTGGATGCGAAAACGAAGCGTACCACGATCCTGAAAGGAGCGTATTTGGGCTTTTTGGGCCATCAGCTTCAGCTCTTCCACGGACATCGTGAGAACTTGTGCCGCTTCTTGAAGAGTGTAATAGCCTTGAACCATTGGGATCCTCATCCCTATTTTGTTGCCAAACGGGCGGTCTATTTGCCAGGACTATCGATGCAGCAGGAACAAGCCGCACATCTCATTTATTCTATCAGTATCGAATGCTCAGCGAAAGAGGATTACCCTAAGACGCATGCAAAACATCCCGCAGCGCAACGATTAGGCAAGCCATGACGATTGTGCCGACGGTGTTCGGCATGCTGAAGCTGGCGGTGAGACTAGAGTGCCGAAATATCGTATTGGCGTGGAGAGTTTGCCGAAATGCGATCATGCGGGAATTTTCGATTCATCGTCAGGGTTGGGGAAAAAGCTCGCACAATTGCGAGAAGGCGCAAATAAACGTTTGCGACCAAGCCACTTAGGAAAACCGGCTCTCCGTCAATGCTGTGGAAAAATGCACCTCACGCAAAGGCGCAGAGCCGCAAAGAAATACATGAGAATCGAGAGTGGAGAAACTTAGCTTGAATTTCCTCGGCGTCATTGCGCCTTTGCGTGAGCTTCTTCCACAATAGTTGGTGCTACCTGGGGCTCGCTCGGTTTCGGAGAGAACGGTCGCTCAGGCAATCTCAATTTAGGATGTGTTTAAGGATTGATCGTCTAAAAAAAGGCGAACGCACGCCAGCGTTTGACGGCTGGCATGAGTTCGCCTCTATGATTCGGCCCGCTTTGGTACTGCGTTACAACACTTCGATCTCATTCGCAAGAATCGGCGACGCTGAAATTTCCATCGCCGCATGCTGTGCGAGTTGCTTCGCGTGGTAGGTGTCAGCGCGACCCTGCAAAACAAGGCCGGTTGGCAAAACGAGAACACGCAGGTCGCGCACCCGATTGCCGAGTCGCCTGACTAGCATGCTTTCCAATCGTTCCTCGTGCGACATGCAAAGATCGGTCGCGAGTGCATTGGCGCTCATAATACCACCTTGCCCTTGAAGAGAGATTGAGCCAACCCATCAACCATGATGGCAGCTCCCAACTTATTGAAGTCTTTGCTGTTGTTCTTCAGATAGGCCAAGGATGCGGAGACTGACACTGACACACTCCGCGATACTCCCAGGAACAACCCTTTCGTGGGTCCGAGAGTAGAAACCTTGCCTTCGTGGTTCGGTCCTCACCCAGCTGATATTTGGCCGGGGGATAGCGTTTTCATCGCTAAAGTAATAGTAACCTAACCGTCCGCATAGCCGATGTCAACGATTAACTTTACACAAACGGAAAATATTTCCAACAATCCGAGGAATCTGGGATGCCCTTGCCGATTGCAGGTTTCGATAACCATTCCCAATTTCGTTGAACGGCGACGCGCAGCGGGCGGATTTTCGAGCATCACCGAGCCCGCTTTCATCGCCAGGTTGTCTACATGAAACTCCAACAACCCGCGTGCGATGGCGTAGGCTTTGACGTATATAGTAATACGACAGCGCTACTTGCATTGCAGCTGTCAGTTATGGTACACTGTAACTCCTTAAACCGCGGACGTTTGCAAGGAGTTACGGATGACCCTCGATCAAATACTTTCGCTTGGTCCTCAACTCGCCGATTATCTCGGCGAATTTGAC
>SIAQ01000150.1 GCA_009697105.1 Gemmataceae bacterium
AAAAAATACCTCCGGGCCGCAGTCTATAAAGGTAAGGACGACGGTGTGGAAAACGTTACAAACCAAACTTACAAGCAGGGACACTTAGATCGTCGCCGCATTCGGATGTCACGATGCGGTAAAACTTAAGGCTGGCGCTCAGGCTCGGAAATATCAAATCTGGTCATGCGAAGTAAAAATGCCATCACGCCCGTACAATAAATGGAGATACTATCCACGAAAAAACGAGGACCCACCGATGATACGAAGTCTCGCCAGCCTGGCCGTGATCCTATCTATTCCGCTAATCGCCAACGCCCAGCCAATAAAGCTGTTCGACGGCAAAACGCTCGCCGGCTGGGAAGGCGACACCAAGAAAACCTGGCGCATTCAAGACGGCGCGATCGTCGGCGGTTCGCTCGATACCCTCGTGCCTCGCAACGAATTCCTGTGCACGACCAAATCCTTCGGCGACTTTGAATTGAAGCTCAAGTTCAAGCTCGTCGGCGACCGCAAGGCCGCCAACGCCGGTGTGCAGTTTCGCACCAAGCGCATCCCGAATCATCACGAAGTCAGCGGCTTCCAGGCCGACGTCGGTCAACATTACTGGGGCGCTCTCTACGACGAATCACGCCGAAACAAAGTCCTCGCCCAACCCGACAAAGCTCTGTTGGAGAAGATCGTCAAACACGACGACTGGAACGACTATACCATCCGCGCTAAAGGACCACGCATCCAACTTTCGTTGAACGGCACACAGACCATCGATTACACCGAGAAGGACGCCAAGATCGAAACGACGGGCATCATCGGCCTGCAAATCCACGGCGGCGCCAAAGCGGTTGTGCATTACAAGGACATCGTTATTGAGGAGTTGAAGTGACACAGTTTCCGCTTGCGGCTTAGCGTTCAACTAATCCCATGCGATCGCTATATCTTTGACGGGTGAGTTTGACGCTTTTCCGAGCCGCGACCGTAAGGGAGCGGCCGACAGGATGCCGTGCGGTTAATGTCGGCCGCTCCCTTACGGTCGCGGCTCGGAAATGTTTTGATCGGTTCGGAAAAGCGACAATTTCTACCGAGCGAAGTAACCAAGTAAAAGGACCAAACCCATGCCAGACATCGTATACACGCCCGAACAGATCGACGCCAAGCTAAAAGAACTAAACCTCAGCGAATGGCATCTCGAAGACGGTTGGCTGCGACGCAAGTTCAACACCGACGGTTGGCCGACAACGCTGATGCTGACGAACGCCATCGGCTTTATCTGCGAAGCCGGCTGGCATCATGCCGACCTGGCGATCACCTGGGGCAAGATTTGGGTGAAGCTCAAAACCCACTCGGCGGGCGGCATCACCGACAAGGATTTTATGCTCGCAATGAAAATCGAAGAAGTCGCGCTCTGGCGCCCGCAACCCGGCGGCGCCCTCGAGGGAACGCCGAATAAATTCGTGCGCGGCAGATGACACTCTAAAAACAAATTTAACCACAGAGAACACAGAGAAAATCAAGATAGGCAAAATACCGTATTTCCCGTTTGTAATCTGAATGATTGGTCTTCTTGCCTTTTATTCGCCATTGCATTTCTCTGTATCTCTGTGGTTAGTTTTTTGTGTTATGATTGAGATCAATATGACCGCCAAAGCGCTGAACGCACTCATCGACGAAATCCACCGCCAGGAGGCTGTCATCCGTAAAGGCGGTGGGTCGCAGGCGATCAAACGCCAACACGACAAAGGACGACTCACGGCCCGCGAACGTATCGCCAAATTGTGCGACGATTTCTTCGAGCTTGGCCTATGGGCGGCGTGGGGGATGTATGCCGAGTGGGGTGGTGCGCCATCCGCAGGCGTTGTCACCGGCGTCGGTTCGATCGCCGGCCAACAGGCGATGGTTATCGCCAATGACGCGACGGTCAAGGCCGGGGCGTTTTTCCCGATGACGGTGAAGAAGGTGCTGCGGGCTCAACGCATCGCCATGGACAATCGCTTGCCTCTCGTTTACCTCGTCGATTCCTCGGGCGTGTTTCTGCCGCTGCAAGACGAAGTGTTTCCCGACGAGGACGACTTCGGTCGCATCTTTCGCAACAACGCCGTCATCTCCGCCATTGGCATCCCGCAGTACGCGGCGATTCTGGGCAACTGCGTCGCGGGCGGCGGGTATCTGCCGGTGTTGTGCGACAAACTCATGATGACCGAAGGCAGCGGCCTGTACCTCGCCGGGCCGGCCCTCGTCAAAGCCGCGATCGGCCAGGTCGTTGAACACGAGGACCTCGGCGGCGCGAAGATGCACGCTCAGATCTCCGGGACGATCGACTTCCGCGAAAAGGACGACGCCTCGTGCATCGACCGTATGCGTCGCCTGATCGCGATGCTGCCAAACCACGCGCCAACCATCGATTTCGAGGCAAACCCAGGCAAGCCGACCAAAAACATTTCTCTCATCGCCACTGGCGATCCACATGCCGAGTTCGATGTGCGAGACCTCCTACCCTTTCTGCTCGATGTCGGCCCGTTCGACGAATACAAGGCTGAGTTCGGCCCGACGCTCGTGTGTGGGTACGGCAGGCTCGGCGGCATCGCAATTGGGGTCGTCGCGAATCAAAAGAAACGCAGCAAGACGGCGAAAGGCGAGGTTCACGTTGGCGGCGTGATCTATGTTGACGCCGCGGACAAGGCCGCTCGATTTATCATGGATTGCAATCAATCTCGTTTGCCATTGATCTTCCTGCAGGACGTCAATGGCTTCATGGTCGGGCGCGAGTCCGAGCAGGCGGGGATCATCCGCTCCGGCGCGAAACTCGTCAACGTCATCTCGAACAGCGTCGTGCCCAAATTGACCGTCATCCTCGGCGGTTCCTACGGCGCGGGCAACTATGCCCTGTGCGGTAAGGCGTTCGATCCGCGCTTCATCTTCGCCTGGCCCACCGCTCGCTATGCCGTCATGGGCGGCAGCCAAGCGGCAAGCACGCTGCTCGACATCACCATCAGCGCAATGCGGCGAGCGGGCCATGAACCCGAAGCCAACGAGATGGACGACCTGCGCAAGAAGGTCGAAACGAGCTACGAAGAAAAAACCGACATCCGCTACGCCGCCGCCCGACTCTGGGTCGACGCCATCATCGAGCCGGCCCAAACGCGAGCCGCCCTGCTTCTGGCGCTGTCGGTGGCGTTACGGCACGACGATGGCCGAGCGTTCAAGACCGGTGTGTTGCAGGTGTAAACAATAATCGCTTCACCGCGAACCTTTCCGCCTCGTCCGTGGTCCTTCGTGCTTTGTTCTTCGCAAAATGCAATGCAAGCTCTTTGCCAAAAACAAAGCACGAAGGACCACGGACGATTTTATTGCGGAGTGGACTGGAGCTCGGTTCCTAGCACGGTCTCATAAGCCGTACGACGCCGGTTCAAATCCGGCCTCCGCAACTTTTCCCGACAACGGTCGTTGGTGTCAATAACTGACGCCGCCGACAAAAGTACGAGCCGGAAGCGTAAGCGACGGATTTCTCCAGTCCGTCGCTTACGCTTCCGGCTCGTAAAGCGACTTTTGTCGGTCGCGTCAAAAACTGACGCGCCCAACAATAATAGTCAAATTTCCGTTCGAGGCTGAAGCGAGGCATTCAGGCTGCCTCGCTTACGCTTCAGCCTCGGAAATCCAGTTTTGTCGACGACGTAAAAAAATGACGCCCTTTTGCAAATTTTTTCAAAAATAACACTTGCATTCCGCTGCTTTCTCGGTTAGTATCCGATCGATTACTCGTCTTTAGCGCCGATTGGCGCATGCGTTGTTCCGTTCGTCCAAGAATATCTGAAACCTTTCTGCAGCGGAAAACAACATTTCGTTCTTGAAGGAGTCTCTCATGGCGATGCATTTCTGCGCTCATGCTTGGGAAGTTAGCGATCTCGGCAATGGTACGCTCGTTGCTTTGTCCAACCGCGATCTCACGACGGAGGCCACCAGTGTGTTGGCCGAGGAACTTTTTGAAATCGCGTGTGAAAGCGATCATCCAAACATCAGCCTCGACTTCGAGCGCATCGGCCTTGTCAGCAGCGTGGTCGTTGCCAAGATGGTCGTGCTTGACGGTCAGCTGCGAGAAATCGGCGGTCGCCTCAGCGTCGTCAATGTCAATCCGACACTGTATGACCTGTTCGTGTACATGGGGTTGAATGAGGTAATCGCGATTCAGCGGCGCTAAGCGATTCGTTTCAATGTAGGACAACGCTCCTCGTTGTAGATTCCACACAACGCGGAGCGTTGTACTACATATTATCGACGCCCTTTCGTCGGGCGAGTCAGTATCGACATGAAAACTTCGCCCAGTTTGACTCGATCCCGCGATCCGCAGAACGGGAACGAAATCGCAAACTTCGACATCCGATTTCGCCGATTCTGCTTGTGATGGCGGTCGTTTCCGTGATATAGTCTGCAGTGTAAGAACTTCCTATTCCAATTACTCGCGCGGCCTAACCGCGAACCTGTTTGTTTTTCGATGCGTGAATTTGCATTATCCGCGACCGTCGGTCTCGGCAACGCGTTCGCTCTACGCCCATGTTTCGGTGTCTCGCACTTTCGACCTAGGAGATTCTTCCATGACTGCAACTTTCAGTTCGCTCTGGGAAACGCACGATGTCGAGGATGGCATCATGGTCGCGCTGACAGCTGAGTACCTCAGTCCGTGGTCTACCGAAAACTTGGTAGACGATCTCATGGAAATTGTCCGCGAAAGCGGACGCGACAACCTCTACCTCGATTTTGACACCGTCAAAGTCCTCGCCAGCACCGTGCAGGCACGCTTACTGCGACTTGACCGTCAGCTGCGCGAGCGCGGCGGCCGGCTGATTCTCGTCAACCTCGACCCGTTCGTCACACGAACCTTCCAGGCCAGCCGGGTCAATGGCCTCCTGAACGTGCATCCCGAAGAAGAAGTCGGCGTGTCGTGTTGATATGATGTTTACGTTTAGCGCTCGAGTGCCGATATGCGAGCGCTAAACGATAAACGGAACAATCACTTCCCGTCAATCGCCTTGAACGGGAACATCTTCGACGGCACATGCTGCTCGCGCATGATACGAAGCGCTCGCTCGACGATGGCGGGATTGGCGGCGGCGATGTCGGTCGTCTCGCCGATGTCCTTGGCGAGATTGAAGAGTTGCACCGTCAGGTTGCCCTTGTGCATGTTCTGCCTGAGCGCCTTCCAATCGCCCATCCGCACCGCTTGCTGCCCGCCATAGCCGGGAAATTCCCAGTATAAAAAGTCGTGCTGCTGCTGTTCGCCTTTGCCTATGATCGTCGGCGCCATACTGATGCCGTCGAGACCTTTCGGTGTTTTCGCACCGGCGATTTCACATAGCGTCGGCAACACATCGTGAAAACCACTGATGTGCTCGGTGGTCCGCCCCGGCGCCGACTTGCCTGGCCAGCGGACGAGCATCGGCACGCGGACGCCGCCTTCAAACAGGCTGCCTTTGAAGCCACGCAATCGACCTGCCGACCGGAAAAATACCGAGTCCGATCCGCCCACGCCGTCGTGCGTCGGCCCGTTATCGCTCGAAAAAATGATGATCGTGTCGCCGTCCAATCCCAGATGCTGAAGCAGATCGATAATCCGGCCAACCGTGCGATCCATCTGCGTAATCATGGCGGCGTAGGCGGCGCGCGGCGTCGGGTGCGGCTGGTAGCCTTTCTTGCCAAGGTACGGCGTCTCTTCAAATTTCCCCTGGTACTCCTTCAGCGATTCGTCGTTCGCCTGTAACGCCACGTGCGGAATCGTGAACGGCAGGTATAAGAAAAAACTCTTATCCTTGTTTTTGCGTATGAAGTCGAGCGATTCTTTCTCAAAGAGATCGTGCGAATGCGTCTTGCCCTTGGCCCCGCCGGGGTTGCCTTCGAGCGGCACCTGTTGGGCGTTGCGCCAGAGAAATTTGGGGCAGTGGTTGTGAGCATGGCGCTGGCAGTAGTAGCCGAAGAAGTGGCCGAACCCTTGCTTTTGCGGATCGCCCGTCGAATCATGCATGCCCAGGCCCCACTTGCCGATCATGCCCGTGGCGTAGCCAAGCTGCTGCAAGATGCGTGCGATGGTGAGTGTGTTGGCGGCGATCGGCAGCTGGCCGTCGGGCTTCGTCTCGCTGTTGTTGCGAACCTGGGCATGGCCCGAGTGCAGCCCGGTCATCAGCACGCAGCGCGATGGCGCGCAGACGGCATTGCCCGAATAGTGCTGCGTAAACCGCAGCCCCTGCTTGGCCATCATATCCAACCGCGGCGTGCGAATCTTGTCCTGCCCATAGCTGCCCAGTTCGGCATAGCCAAGATCGTCGGCCAAGATGTAGATGATATTCGGCTTGCGTTTGTCGCCCGCCTGTGCGTGCAGCGTGACGACAAGGAGCGCAATCAAGGAGAGAAGGATGCATCGCATGGTGTCGATTCCCAAGATTGAAGGGGCGGACCATGCGGACATGATAGCGAATTCGCTGACGGGATGTTGAGAAAGAAACAAAGGCTCTCTGCTCGGTGCGATCATCTACGAGTTGCCGGTGAAGTGACATACTCCGTTTGGCCGCGAGGCGCAAAGATCGCGCTCCGCTGCGCGTCACGGCTGAACGAGAATCATACGCCCGATTTTCGCAGCAGAGTCGGCAGCGCGATCAGGCCGCCGAGCAATACCAGCAAAATCACGTAAACGATATGGCTCATCTCAGCGACGACCAGGCCTCGCCGCAGATAGCTGCCGGTGAGTTCTTCGACGACGTTTTCGGTCCCGCCTGCGCCGACGCGAATCAGCTTTAGCGTGACGTTGCGCTGTTTGCCATCGGCACGCTGGCTGAGGCTGGCGAAAACGATCTCGTGCGATTCGCGTTGAATGTTTTGCGTGACCTGCTCGAAGATCAGTTGCAGGTCTTTGACGTTCTTGGCGGGATAATACTTGCCGCCGGTCTCGCGCGCGATGCGTTTGAGGGCGATTTCGTCGATGCCGTCGTCATGCAGTTGGATCGAGAGGTTCTCGAATATTTCGATAAGCGAGGCTTTGTTCTTGGCGTGGTAAAACTTGCCGCCGGTTTGTTCGGCCATCATTTTCATGGTGCGGTCGTCGAGATCGATCGGTTGGCCGAAACCGAGCATGTGCACCTGGATCCTCGCTTCTTTGGCGCGGGCGATGACCTCGTCAATGCCGTGTCGGCTGGAGTTGTCCTTGCCGTCGGTCATTGCGATGACCGCGCGTTTGCCCTTGGCGCCGTCGGCGTCGAGCAAACAGACGGCGTCGTAGGTCGCATCAAGCAGCGCGGTCTCGCCGACGGGCCTGAGCGCCTTGATGTTCGCCTTAATCTCCAAGCCACGCGACTTATCCAGGAATGGTTCGGGGGTACCGACGTAGGTGCTGAACGGAAGGATGCTCGCGCGGCCAACACTCGACATCGAATCAACGAACCGCTCGCCAGCGAGGTGCAGGGCTTCGATCTTGGAGATTGTATCCTGATCGTCGGCGGGCGGCTTCATGCTGCCGCTGTGATCGAGTGCCAGCACGGTGTTTACCTGATCGAGTTTGCCGGGTTCGCCGATACCGATCGTGTAAACTCGCACGCGCTCCTGGGTCGCTTCCTGGATGATCTGCTCGATCAGTTTTTTGCTATTGAGGTCGATGCCATCGGTAACGATCACCAGCGCCCGCTCGCGGCCACGTTGGGCGCTCTGCAGCATCTTGATGCCCACGGAGGCGGCGTCGAGGTAGGCGGTTCCACCGCGCGGTTGGACCGATTGGATTTTTGTCAGTAATGGCGTGCGGTCATAGATCGGGATGAGTGAATCGCGAACCTCATGGTCGAACAGGATCAAGCCGCAGTCAGCGCCGCGCGGCAGCTTGCGCAGAAACACGCCGGTGGCGACGCGGGCCTGCTCCATTCGGCCATGCTCTTTCATACTGCCCGACGTGTCGAGCGCGAGCATTACCGTCAAATCTTCCGAGGCTACCGGCCTTGGGACGTCGAATACCTTGATGCGATGGCCGTCCTCTTCGATGACGATCTTGTAGTCGTCGCTTAGGTTCTCGACCTTGTTGCCGTCGAGAGTGATGCCGAACCGGACTTTGATGTAGATGCCGTCCTTGCCGTCGGGCGAGCGGTCGGACTGCGAAACGTCTTTGATGCGATCGAAGTCAAGTTGATATGGCAGCTTGGATACAGGCGTTTGCCCCGATGCGGCGAGCACGCAGATCGCCATTACACTTCCCGCGAAAAACGCTGACGAACGCATGGTCAACCTCCCGGGAATCGCATAATTAGCTAGGAGCCGATAACTTTCCGCCAAGCAATTGCTCGTGCCGATAACGGATAGTTTGATTGCGAACGAAGCCCGCGAATGGGAGCACGTGAAGGTAATTGTAGCGGAATCCGCGAACTTTTTGTTATTATTTATCTCAGGTTATTTGGTCAATCAGGTTTTCATTATCCGACGCGCTCCAAATGCACTCCCTACTTCTGCCGCTGGCCTAGCACCACGTTAATTTGCAGTGTCTGATTACCACGCTGGAGGTGGATGGCGATGGTATTGCCTGGCCGCTGCGATTTCAGGAAGGCGCCAAGTTCCTCGGAGTTCGCCGGTGTCGAAGTGCCGAGCTTGAGGATGATGTCGTTCGCACGCAGCCCGGCGAGATCCGCAGGCGAACCAGGCGTGACCGATTCGATTTTCAGGCGGTTCTTCTCGCCGATGGCACGCACGCCGAGGTACGGCTCGGCTGGCTTGAAGATGTCAAGAAACGTAAACGGACTGCCCCAGACTTCGCCACGAGCCAGGCGAGGCCAGGTGTCGTTGTAGGTGCCGATGGGGACGTGTACGTTCGAGCTGACTTTGCCGCCGATTCGGCTATGGATGCCGATGACGCGCCCGTGCATATCGAAGAGAGGCCCGCCGGAGTCGCCGCCGACGAGTGCGCAATCGGTGACGATCGTGCTCTCGGTGATCGACTGGATGCGTCCAACCCGAACGACGGGCGGGCGACCAGGCTTCAAACCGCCGGGATGACCGAGCGCGAGGCACCATTGGCCTTTCTTCAGCTCGATCGATTTGGCGACCGGCGCAGATGCGAAGTCGCCCTTCTCGGTGATCTTGACCATGCCGCTATCGATGCCGTTGTTGATGCCAAGCGTGCGGCCTTTGAGCCGCGAGTTGTCATGCAAGATGATTGAGACGTCGCGGTCGGCGTCCAGGGTGACGTGGCCGGCGGTGAGGATGGTGCCATCGCGATCAACGATCACGCCGCTGCCCTGTGCTCCGCCGAGGCGCAGGCAGACCGTCGCGGGCAGAACCCGAGCAACGAGCTTCTGCACGTGCGCTTCGATGTCCTGCAAGTCCTTGAGTGTTTCCGGCACGGGTTTTGTCAAAGCCGCCGGCAGGATGCCTTGTGCGTAGAGAGTCGGTAGGCTGCTCGTTGTGAGCGCAATCAGTACAAGAAAAAAAGCAAATTTGGGACGCATTCGGCAACCCCTCATAACGGTGTGCACAGACCGGCCAACGATGTGCGGCCTTATTGAAGAGTATCAGTTTTTCGCGTGTTGTGGGATCACAATAATTGCCGCCCCGCCGATCACTTCAATTTTCACGCCGCCGACAAAACTGAATCTCCGAGGCTGAAGCGTAAGCGAGGCTGCCTGAATGCGCCGCCGACAAATCTGAATTTCTGAGGCTGAAGCGTAAGTGAGGCTGCCTGAATGCCTCGCCTACGCTTCAGCCTCGGACCGAAATTTGATTTTTGTCGGGCGCGTCAATTTTCCGACGACCTTGACCCGTGAATCAGCCCCGCCTTCCAACCGGGCGCACGCACGATTGGACCTTCGCGCGAATTGTGATCGGTGTAAAAGTGTTTGACCAACGGACGCAATGCCGTCAGCCCCCAACAGATACGGATTCAGCAGCGGAGCCGTAAAGTTCCAGTGAACGATTCCGATCTGCCTTTGGCCGAAGAGTCGCGACAGTTGATGCAGAGAACGCAAGCGAATTTGCTCTATGCCCAGCGCGTACGCCTCGATGCCGTGGTGATCGAATAGCGTAAGATCGTTGGAATTTTGCTAATAGCGATTGCACGTTTCGTCAACTCGTCGATTATTACGACAAAGCAAGCAGCCCAGCACATTATCGGGCATTCCAACATAGCATCGAGAACGGGTGTTGACAATTATGACCGGCCACACGGGATGAGTTGAGGTTCACGCAAAGGCGAGAAGACGCCAAAGGATCGCTCCTATTTTCCTCGTTCCCAAACTCCTGTTTGAGAATGTCCATTCAGGAAACTCTGTTTCGTCTCCGGAATTGATACGATTTCAGCCGCCGCGAAATGGAGTTTCAAGATCGTGAGTTCTCAAACAGGAATTTTGGAATTACGGCAACGTAGCCAGCAGACTTTCATCGCGATGCCCGCTGATGCCGATTCGACCATACAATTGCACCATGGATGTCGTGGCTTATTGTTTTTGGTTCTGCGTCGCGCTGACGGTGTATACGTATTTTCTCTATCCGATACTTCTCGGATTCTTGAGCGTAGCCCTTGGGCGCGATCGGCAAATCGGGCGAACGTCGAGTTCCGTCAGCTTTCTGCTCTCGGTGCACAACGAGGAAGCGGACCTCGCCCGGCGATTGACGGAACTATTGTCGCAAGGACGCAATGCTGGTGTTTCGGGCGAGATCATCTTAATCTCGGATGGCTCAACGGACGGGTCAGTCGCCGTCGCAGAATCGTTTGCCAGCCAAGGCGTTCGCGTGATTGCTCAGGCGAGCAAACAAGGCAAGGCCGCCGCACTCACCGTCGGGGCCGCCATCGCAACGGGCGATGTCCTAGTCTTTGCGGATGCTAGGCAACGCTGGGCCGACGACGCACTCGCTCGGCTGCTCGATAACTTTGCCGACCCGGAAGTCGGGGCAGCATCGAGCGATCTCGTGTTGGAGTCTGCGCCCGGTGTGCTTGCCGGCGTCGGGCTTTATTGGCGTTTCGAGAAATGGATGCGCAAGCGCGAAAGCCGGCTTGGTTCCCAGGTCGGCGTGACCGGCGCGATCAGCGCAGGCCGGCGCACCCTGTTTACGCCGATTCCGCCTGGCACGCTGCTCGACGACGTCTATTGGCCGATGCACGTCGCCCTCAAAGGCTATCGCGTTGTGCACGATGATCGCACGCTCGCCTACGATCGCCTGCCGGACAATCCGTGCGACGAATTTCGCCGCAAAGTTCGCACACTTGCCGGCAACTTTCAACTGCTAACACTGCTGCCAATCGCTGCGTTTTTGCCGATCCGCAATCCGGTCTGGTGGCAATGGCTATCGCACAAATTGTGCCGCCTGGCCGTACCATGGGTTCTGCTCGGCGCGCTGGTATCCAACATTTTTCTGAACGGAGATTTGCTAACCATCTGTCTTGGGGTACAATGCGTCGGCTACGCGCTGGGAGCGCTCGGCATGATCCCCGCCATCGGAAAGCGTTCGCGGGTGCTATCTGCAGGCGCGTCGTTTCTCGTGCTCAACGCCGCCGCCTGGCTCGCCTTCTGGGTGTGGATCACCGGCCAAGCCGAACACTCCTGGCATAAAGTGCGATACGAATCGCCTACATGAATTCCGCTTGCGTCATTCAATCGAAAAACGATTCAACCACGGATAACACCGATGAACACGGATAAATTCAATACATGTGGTGAAGTAAAATGATCTATACGTAGACATCATTCTTGCATTTATCCCGTGTTCATCCGTTGTTACATCCTACTTCTTCGATCCTATGAAACTCGAAACGCTCGACATCCTGTTTGAAGACAACCACTGTTTGGCCGTCGCCAAGCCGTGTGGCATCGCCTGCGCGCATTTTCAGGGCGAAGAACAAACGCTCGATCGCCAGGTCAAAGAGTACCTCAAGGACAAATATCGCAAAGCCGGCAATGTCTTCCTCGGTATCGTCCATCGACTCGACAAGCCGGTCTCCGGCGCCATGCTGTTCGCACGAACCAGCAAGTCGGCGGCCCGGCTCAGCGAACAGTTTCGCGAAGGCACGATCGACAAAATCTACTGGGCCGTCGTCGAAGGTACACTTGCCAAGGACGCCGGTTCGCTTGAACATTGGCTGCGGAAGAATCAAGAAACGCACCGCGTCGATGTGCTCGAACCGCATGCCGATGGTGCCAAACAAGCCCTACTGCATTATCAACGCAAGGCGATCGACGGGGCCGTCTCGTGGGTCGAAATCCGACCGCAAACCGGTCGCACACATCAACTCCGTGTACAACTCGCCCATCACGGCCATCCCATTTACGGCGATTCACGCTACGGCTCCGTCCGCACGTTTGGCCGGGGCATCGCGCTGCACGCTCGCGCATTGACGTTCCTGCATCCGATCCGCTACGAACCGATCACGCTCACGGCGAGCCTGCCCCACGATTGGCATGTGCGTTTCGCGCCGCTCATGAACGAGGCCCAGCGATGAACGATACGATTCTGCAATCGATCCGCGACACGATCCAGAACGACATCGGTAAGCGCGGCCTGCGTGCCGACCCCTTCGCGAATCTCGTCAATGCCTATCCCGATGATTTCCAACACGCCTGCGAAACGATCGCGCTTCACCCAAAGCCAGCGCTCTGCATCGTTACCGGATTTTTCATCCCGACCGCGACGCCGCCCGCTGGTGAAACGGATGGCCCGCTCGGCGCGTTGTTTCTCGCGCGGGCATTGGTGCCGCTCGGCATTCCGGTCGTGCTGGCGACCGATGCATTCTGCGTGCGTGCTTTCGAAACCGGCTTGGCAGAGTGCGGCCTGCGCGACCGCGTGCCAATCGTCACGCTACCGACGTTCACCGACGCCGCGACGATGAGCGATGCGGATTACGCGAACCATGTTCTAGGCGAGATGTCGATCACGCATCGGATCGCCATCGAGCGCGTCGGCCCAAACCACGATGGCCGATGTCTGACAATGCGTGGCCGCGACATTACGGACCGCATGAGCCCGGCGCAGCGCATCTTCAAGCCGGGCGGGATTGTCACGATCGGCATCGGCGATGGCGGCAATGAGATCGGCATGGGCAAGATCGCGCCAGAGATCATCGCTCGCAACATCGCCAACGGCGACGCCATCGCCTGTCGCACCGCAACCGATCATCTCATCGTCACCGGCGTCAGCAACTGGGGCGGCTACGCTCTCGCCGCCGGCATCGCCCATCTCCGCCGCGTTTCGCTTGCTGGGGAATTGTTCGACCCGGATCGTGAACGCGCGATCCTCGAACGCATGGTCGCTGCGGGCCCGCTTGTCGATGGCGTCACCGGCCAACCGAGCGCGACCGTCGACGGCTTGACGTGGGAGCAATACGCGGACGTGCTGGTGCGGATTGGTTTTTTGGCAAAGGCTGAAGGCCCATTTGGCAACAATGGGCACTAACTCGTAAATCAGGGCAACAACTAAAGGTTGCAAAGTGCGATTTCAGTTGGCTCTCGGTCGATGGCCAACTCCTTGGCCTGTACCCCACTTATCGCTGCGCTCGTGGGGGGCGGGGGTTGCTCATCGCGCCCACAGCTTTCTATCCAAACTCCGGTAGCCGATCGCTTCGCTCAGGTGCGGGTGTTTGATGTCAGGGGCGTTTTCAAGATCGGCGATGGTGCGCGAAACGCGCAGGATGCGGTCGTGGGCTCTGGCGGATAGGCCGAGCGTCTCCATCGCGGTTTGCATCAGGGCTTGGCATTCATTGTCGAGGGCGCAGTACTTGCGGAGTTGTTTGCTGTTGAGCCGACTGTTGAGGCGCTGGCCTTCGCCGCCGAGCCGACGCATTTGCACGTCGCGCGCTTGCTGGACGAAGCTGCGCATCGACGCGCTCGACGTGCCGTCTTGTTTCGCCGCCAACTCGGAATACGGGACTGCGGGTACTTCGATGTGCAAATCGATGCGATCCAACAACGGCCCGCTACT
>SIAQ01000151.1 GCA_009697105.1 Gemmataceae bacterium
ATCCAACACAACCTCGGCCCAAACCACATCCTTGGAAAAACGACGAGCCATAATTCTTGCCTCCTTGCAGCAATCCCAGGAGGCAATAGCTTACCTTCGACTTCAACCTCGACCAATACCAGAGTTTGATAACCAAGCGGGTGATTGAAGAAAAGCCCCTGGAAGGAGGGCGCCAACCAGGGGCAAGGGGGGACGGTATATGATGACGCTTCAACGGACAGACTTGGCGTGCGTCGGCGTCGCAGTTTTGGCGACGGTCGGCTGAGCGGTTGTCGATGTGTTTGTGAAGTCCACAATCGGGCCGACCAAGAGTGTCCATAGGGTTAGAAACACGACCCAACGAAATTCGATCATACGAGATTCCCTCGTTTACACAGCGGCGCAATTTGCATCGGTTTGTAATCCATCGCAATTCCCGTTCCTGATCGCGATTGTTTTTCAGGCCGGCCACAACCTATTTATCGGCAATCGTTTGTGTTTCGTTTGCACGATTTTCACGATTCCCAGTCATACAAATCGTGTTGCCAAATGTTTACAGTTTTTCCCGCGCGGTGTTAATACGATGAATCACGAGTACGATGGACCCCGGGCGCACCGCGAAGAGTTACTCGCCATTTCGTAAAATGGCCCCACTGGAGCACGGCTCTGCTTCAACCGCTGCCCAGCTGGATTTTCTGTTTAGCTGATAGCTCGAACCTGGAGTCCCCCATGCGTTTCCTGCACGCCGCAGATTTACACATCGGTTTGCGCGTGACCCGCTTCGGGGCGGAGACGAACGGCCGCGTGCAGGAAGCTCGCATCGCATCCCTCGATCGCATGATTCGCATTGCCCAGACGAAGAGCCTCGATTTCCTGCTCATCGCCGGCGATCTCTTCGACGACAACCACATCGATGGAGCAACCGCAAGACGCACGCTCGAACTGCTCGAATCGGTCCGTTTGCCCGTTTACATCATTCCGGGCAACCACGATCCACTTACCGCCGACAGCGTCTACGAACGTCCGCCGTGGAGCCGAATCGGGCCAAGCAGCAACATCATCGTCCTCCGCGATACGAACTCAGTCGCGATTCCCGGCGGCATGCTTTATCCATGCCCGCTGACAGCGAAGAACTCCCTGGATGACCCAACGCGCACGATCCTTGCTCGATCACCGGGCGATAGCGCGATCCGCATCGGTCTCGCTCATGGCAGCTTGAACGACCGCCCGAATTTGCCGCCCGACGATCATCTCATCGATCGGCATACCGCCGACATGAAGGGTTTGGATTACCTTGCACTCGGCCATTGGCATAGCCCGTCGCGCCATGCCGACCGCGCCGGCGTCATTCGCACCGTCTACCCTGGCGTGCATGAACCGATGCGATTTCGCGATGCGCCGGAGTTCGGCATCGGCTGGTCGGCGTATTCGTCGGCGTCGGCGGCGGACAACTTCGGCGACGACGGGCGTGGCCGAGCGCTGATCGTCGAGATCGAGCACGTCGGCGCCCCGCCCGTGATTGAGGAAATCGACACGACGACGTTCGAGTGGCGCGACGAAACCTTTACGCTGCGCGATGAAGCCGACCTGTCCACGCTTATCAACGACCTCGCCCATCGCGAACAGCGCGATCGGCAGCTATTACGCCTACACCTCGTTGGCACACTGCCGGCGAGCGCACGCATGCGACTCGACGAGCTGGACCAAACGCTCTCGGGAGGCCAGGGCGGTGTTCTCGCGCAGTATCGCTGGTTCGACCTCGACGCTAGCCGACTGCACGCCGAACCCAGCGACACCGAGCTGCGCGATTTCGCCGGTGATGGCATCGTGCGCCTCGTTTACGATCGCCTGAAAACCGAGACCGAAAACGCCGACGCTCGAACATGCGAGATCGCCAAGCAATCGCTATTGCTCTTGTACCGATTCGCTCACGAGGTGCAGCAATGAAGATTCGCGCAATCGAAATTCGCAACTGGACCTGCATCGAATCGCTCGCCCTCCGCGATATCGCCGACGGCGTCGTCGTCATGCATGGCCCGAATCAGACCGGCAAATCGAGCCTCGTCCATGCCCTGCGCTGCTGCCTGTTCGACTTCGATCACAATTCCAGCGCCAGCGAGATTCTCTCAGCGATCCCTCGTCGAACCGGTGAGACGCCTTATGTCGCTGTCGAGATCGAGATCGACGCCCAGCACTACCGCGTCGAAAAAGCCTTCGCGAAGACAAAGGACGGTTTCGCCAAACTGCATCAACAATCGCCAGCGGGATGGAACGTCCTCGCGCAAGGAAAAGACGCCAACGCCAAGGTGCGCGAGATCATCGGTGTGCAGAAATCGACAAGCGGCCTGTTTCAATTGATGTGGCTTGAGCAAGGCGAGGTCGCGCTGCCCGACAAGCTCGATCTTCAACTTGAAAAATCGCTGGAAGGCGTGCTCGGCTCGATGATCACCGGGCGCGATCTGGCTTTCTTCGCAAAAGTCACCAAGGCTTGCGAACGCTGGTTCACAACGTTGATGAAGGACAGCAAAAACTCGTCTGTCAGCGATCTTCAAACGAAGCTGAATGACGCGCTCGCTATTCGTGGCAGGATCGAGCAAGATTGGCTCGCGGCGGAGAAGGCGTTGAAGGAGTACGACGAAGCGCTCGCGCAAAAGCCTGACCTGCGCCGCAGCCTGGATGAAGCCGAGCGCGAATTTGACGCTATCGCCAAAGAGCGCGAAGCGATTGCGATTCGCCGATCGCAGCACGAAAGTGCGGCCAAGCATCACGATGCCGAAGCGCGCCATGTAGTGTCGGCCCAGCAACAGCTGGCGGAATGGGAGAAAGCGGACCGCAAGAGAGCCAAAATCGAGCTCGAACTTCGCGATGCCGAGCGCGAGCGTGATATCCTTGCGGAGCGACTGAGTGTCGCACAGGCCGCCTTCGCCAAGGCACGCGAAACCGTGGAAACCGAGGAACGCGCCGCGGCAAACCAGCAGCAGTCGCGTGCCGGCATCGACGATCGCGTGGCGTTGCTCAATCACGTAGCCCAAGCCGAGATGCTCGAAGCGAGTCTCGCTCGCATTCGTGAAATCGCGAGCCGCATCGCCGAGATCGAAACGAAGCTGCGTGAGTTCCCCGAAGTCAAGCAGGCGGAGATCGATCGGCTGCGACAGAATCGCGAGCAGGCGATCACGCTGCGTGCTCAACTCCAAGCGGCGGAAATACGCATCGTCATCGAAGCGCAGCAACCGCTCGCCGGCACGATTACGCTCGACGCCGACATGCCTATAGCAATTACGTTGCAGACGGACGGCGCCGACCAATGGCTCATCCGCCAGAAGGCACACCTCCAACTCGGCGAGTGGGCCAACATCCGTATTGGACGCGTCCAAGAGAACCTCGACCTGGAAAAATCTGCACGCGAATTGAGCGAACTCGACCGAATCTATCGCGATGCCATCCGCTTGGCCGGACTCGTCGCGGATTCGGCGAACGCCATCGATCACCTCGTCGCACGCCGAACGGATGCGGAAGCCTGGACCAAGGAACTTAAAAAGCTTCGCGATACTTCGAACAAAAAAGCTCCCGAAGGCGTGCCCGCGATGGAGGCGAAGCTCTGTCGGCTCCACGAACAGGCCGAGGCGGTTCGAGCGCGTCGCCCGGAGCTGCGGGAATGGATAGCCAACCAGGGCGAGATCGACGAGCTTCAAGCTAAACATGAGACTGCCGAACGTGAGGCCAAGAACCGCCTGGACGAAATCCGCGAATCGGCTCGCCAGGCGGATCGCACGGTTCAGGCCGAGCAATCCGCTCATCAGAAGGGGCGCGATCGCGTCATTCAACTTGCGGCGGAGTTTCGTTCCGCCACCGAGATCACCGCACGCCAAGACCATGCCTTCTTGACCGAGGCCGTCGCCAATGCTTCTGCGCGATTGGCGGAGTCCGAGAAAAGCGTGCGCGAAACGATGCTCACGGAGGAAGAACACTCGATCGAGACGCGCTATCAAGCCGCCCAGAATGCCCGCGAACAACGCGGTCGCCGACTGCGCGACAACGAAATGACTCTGGTTCGCCTGCTGGCCACGCTCGCTGGAACCGAAGGCCTGCACCAGAATCGCGTCCAGGCTGAACAGGCGGTCAACGATCTACAACGCGAATTCGACCGCGAACGCCTCTTCGCTGAGTCGCACAAGCATCTCAAGACCGTGTTCGAGCAGGTGAGGCAAGAGCAGGTGCGCCGGACCGTCGGCCCGATCAGCGATCGCGTCATGCAGTGGACCCGCCAGCTTGGTGTCGCTGACTATGCCTCGCTGGAGTTCGGCGATCAGCTTCTGCCCGGCGGCTTGAATCCAAGCAATGCGAGTGGAATGGTTAGGTTTGAACACGAATCGTTTGGCACACAGGAGCAGCTTAGCATTCTAATCCGGCTCGCAGTCGGCGGTCTGCTCGCGCACGGCAAATCGATGGTCGCGATTCTCGACGACCCGCTCGCCCATGCCGACGCGCTGAAACATCGCCGCATGCTCGACATCTTTACGCGAGCCGCCAAGGGCGAGGAGCACGGCCCACATCCCACCGGGCCGTTGCAATTGTTGGTGCTGACGTGTCACGCGGAGCGATTCGACCATCTGCCCGATGCCCAGCGCATCGATTTGGCACGGGAAATCAAGCGCATCGTTTAGCCGCTCGCCTTGGGCGAGCGTGGCCCTACTGTGGGAAATGTCACATTCAGGACGGATCCATTCAATTCCGAGCCGCGACCGTCAGGGAGCGGCCAACAGGATGCCGTACGGATTATGTCGGCCGTTCCCTGACGGTCGCGGCTCGGAAAAGCGTTGGACCCAGCCGTCAATAAAGTTTGCATCCGAAACAATCACTCTTCCCACTTCGTGTGGAACGTTCCCTTCTCGTCGATGCGTTCGTAGGTATGAGCGCCGAAGAGATCGCGCTGAGCTTGCGTCAGGTTCATCGGCAATCGCGCGGAGCGGTAGGCGTCGAAGTAGGCCAGCGAGTTCATCAACGCCGTACAGGGAATGCCAAGGGTCATGGCCGACGCGATCAGCGAACGCAGTCCAGTGTGGCATCGCGCGAGGTCCGGCGCGATCTTTGGCGAGAGCAGCAGGTTCGGCAGGTCGGGTTGCTCGGCAAAGGCGGTGCGGAACGTCTCCAGCATCGTCGAGCGGATGATACAGCCACCACGCCAAATCTTGGCGATTGTGCCCAGGTCCAGGCCGAAGTTGTAGGTCGCCGATGCCTTGCGCATCATCGCGAAACCCTGAGCATAGGTCAACAGCACCGCGGCATAGGTGGCGTTGCGTGCGATTGCTTGCAGCGAGGCCCGATCGCCGGACCAGGTCGCGCCGATGCCCGCATAGACCTTGCTCGCCTGCGAACGCTCAACATCATACGCAGAGATGTCGCGCGACGACACCGCTGCGTCGATGGTCATCAGCGGCACCTGCAGGTCCATCGCTTCTTGCGAGGTCCACTTGCCCGTGCCCTTTTGGCGAGCGACATCGAGGATGACGTCCACGAGATGCTTGCTTGTCTTCGGATCGAGCTTGCGAAAAATCTTCGCGGTGATCTCGACGAGAAACGAATTGAGTTCGCCATCATGCCAGCTTTGGAAAAGGTCGGCCAGCTCGGGATTCGTCTGCCCAGCGCCGCGATGGAGGATGTCGTACACCTCGGCAAGGAGCTGCATGATGCCGTATTCGATGCCGTTGTGCACCATTTTGACGTAATGCCCAGCCGACCCGGAACCGATGTAATCGACGCACGGATCGCCGTTGACTTTGGCGGCGATTGCGTCGAGCATCGGCTTCACTCGATCGTAGGCAGCACGTGGCCCGCCTGGCATCATCGCGGGACCTCGGCGTGCACCCGCTTCGCCGCCGGACACACCCATGCCGAAGAAGTTGAGACCCTTGGCAGCGAGTTCGTTGTAGCGGCGGTCGGTGTCTTTGAAGTGCGAATTGCCTGCGTCGATAAGCAGATCGCCCTGGCTCAGGTTCGGCGCGAGTTCATTAATGACGGCATCCACCGCCTTGCCCGCGGGAACGAGCAGGATGATTGCCCGCGGCAATCGTTGTGCCGCCAGGAACGTTTTGGCGTCGAGCGTGGCGTCAACCGTGTCGCGGTTGCCCTCCGTCTTTAGCGCTTGCACCTTACCGGGATCGGTGTCCAGGCCGATGACGCGAAAACCGTGGTCCGCGAGGTTCAGCAACAAATTGCGGCCCATGACGCCAAGGCCGACCATACCGATGTCGTATTGCATTGCACGCCCAATATATAGCCCGCCATTTATGGCGGGTCCGGTCCGCTGTCCCGCCATAAATGGCGGGCTATATAGATTCAAACTCCGCCAAGAACGCCTTCAAGCCGCGCTGCACGGCCCAGACGTCCAAACCGACGGAGAGCATCTTGCAACCCAGATCGACGCAGCGCTTGGCATAGGCGGCGTTGCGTGGCAAGATCGCCCACTGGATTCGAGCCGCGGCGGCGGCCTTCGCTACGCGCTCGATCGCC
This sequence comes from Gemmataceae bacterium, assembly GCA_009697105.1. Lineage (GTDB taxonomy): Bacteria > Planctomycetota > Planctomycetia > Gemmatales > Gemmataceae > SIAQ01. The sequence continues at coordinate 6,490 of SIAQ01000151.1, forward strand.
TGCCAAACAAGCGGATGTTCCCAATCGCCGACGATGCCCATCGACTGCCCCAGATCGGCCGGGCCGACGAACAGCACGTCCACATCCTTCAGCGCCGCAATCGCCTCGACCTCGTTGACGGCGCCGATATGCTCGATCTGAATCGCCACGAAGGTGTCATCGTTGGCACGCTGCATGTAGTCGTTCATCGGCACCGTGGCATAGCGGCCATCGACGCCGGAGCCATTGACGCCGCGCATGCCGCGCGGATAGAACTTGGCCCAGTGCATAACCTGCTCGGCCTCGGCGGCGCTTTTGACTTGGGCCGCCATGATCCCGCCGGCGCCGGCTTCGAGCGGACGCATCACCGTGGCATAGTCGGTCGGTGCGAGCCGCACGAACGATTCGATGCCCGTCGCCCGCGCCGCCAGGCAAGCGTGCTCGATTTGCGGCAGCGTCAGGCCGGCGTGTTCTTGATCCAGCCAGACGGCGTCGTAGCCGCCCTGCATGCCGATGATGTCGATGATCTTCGGATGGCAGATTTGGCCCAGCCCGAAGACGCGGACGAGTTTGTTTTCACGGAGCAATTGTTTGAGTCGATTGGCCATAGAGGTTGCGCGGTCCAGGCGGTGTGGGAAGGATGTTGCGGCTGGGCGTTTCGCACGCGGGGCAATCCATGCGAACGCTGAAAGGTTATTAGCTTACGCGGAGTTTGGACAGGCACGAACCGTGAAATGTGAGCGTCGGAAATTCGTGCGGCGAGTTCGGACACGACACGTGTTGCGTGCGGTCCGTACTCGCCGAGGGTGATCGGGATTTTGACCAACTTCCGAGCCTGAGCGCCAGCGAAGGGCACTGCGGGGCCCTTCGCTGGCGCTCAGGCTCGGAGAGACGCCGTTAAGCCGAGGGACGCTGGGCGGAGTAGAACGAGCGGATCACGTCGTAAAGGTCCGACGTAACAGTGACTTCGTCCTCCAGGAAATCTTGCAGCCAAAGGTAGTTATTCCGTCGGGCATAGGCGATGATTGGCAACAAATCGCCAAGACGGATGTTGATGGATGGATCCTGCGTTTCTTCGACATCGGTGTCCATCGTGGGTGAGTAAACTCGAAGTTGTGCAGCCATGCAAGTACCTCCCTGTAACGTTCCCGTGCGAAATTCGTATCATTCTCGGCCCCGGCGATAATGCCGGGGCGGACTGGACATTTCGTGGCGCGATCATTCGCGCTTGTTGCGGAAATGAAAAGTCGCTCCCGCGACCTGTGCCTGTTCATCATCGGCTTGTCGGCAATCGGAACTTGGATGTTTTTAACAAAACCGCCAAATGTCGATTTGGGCTGTGAAACGATGCGGGCTATAATGATCGGGAAAGCTGGGAGATATGATGGGGCCTGTGTCAGATCGCAAGCCCGCAGGCGACGAAGGAGCCTGCGCGGGTCGAACCCACGCAGGCTCCTTCGTCGCCTGCGGGCTTGGTGATCGTTTTTCCTAACGGAGACGCTTGCATGCCGACACGATTCGCGGTTCTTGGTTCCGGCGCGTGGGGCACAGCCGTGGCGATGATCCTTGCCCAGAATCCGCAGCATCGCGTGGCGCTCTGGAGCGCCAGGACGGAGCACGCGGACTGGCATTCTTCGCGCGAAAACACTCGCCTGCTGCCGGGCGTCGCCATACCGGAGAGCATCGAGCTTACGACCGACATCGCCGCCGCCGTGGATCGTGCGGAGTTGCTGATTCTCGGCGTGCCGACGGCGTACCTGCGTGCGACACTACGGCGGATTGCGTCGGCGATACCTGCCGGCGTGCCAATCGTCAGCTTGGCGAAGGGCCTGGAGATCGGCACCTTCCGCCGACCGACCGAGATCGCCCGCGAAGAACTCGGCCCGCGCTCGGTGGCGGCACTAAGTGGACCGAGCCATGCCGAGGAAGTCGCACGCGGCTTGCCGACGACGCTCGTCGTCGCGGCGGATGATCGCGATTTGGCGAAGCGGATTCAGATGCGGTTCTCAACCGATCGCTTTCGCGTCTACACCAACGACGATCTGCTTGGCGTCGAACTCGCCGGTGCGCTCAAGAACGTCATCGGCATCGCCGCCGGAATCAACGACGGTATCGGCTTCGGCGACAATTCCAAGTCGGCGCTGCTCACACGCGGCCTGGCGGAGATGGCGAGGTTTGGTGTTTCGCAAGGAGCCGACGTACATACATTCTCGGGTCTCGCGGGCATGGGCGACCTCATCACCACCTGCATCAGCAAGCATGGTCGAAACCGCAACGTCGGCGAACGCCTTGCTCGAGGCGAAACGCTCAGCGCAATTCAATCGGGCACGGCGATGGTCGTCGAGGGAATCTTCACCGCGAAGAGTGTGCACGAGCAAGCCCAGGCCCGCGGCATCGACATGCCGATCTGCGACGAAGTCTATCGCGTGCTCTATGAGCAGAAGTCGCCGCGCTCCGCCGTGACAGACCTGATGTTGCGTGAACTGCGCAGCGAATCACGCAACGTTTAGCCGCGACGCGCCAGCGGAGCGCGGGATACGGCGCACGCTCCGCTGGCGCGTCGCGGCTAAACAGGAGAATGCCATGCTGCAACATGCCTTGAAAGAATGGGCCGTCGTCTGCGAAGTGCTGGCACTTGGCCAACAAGCGATCCTGTTGCGCAAGGGTGGCATCGCCGAATCGGCGGGCGAGTTTGTCGTCGAACAGACGCGATTTTGGCTCTACCCCACCTACGTGCATCAGCAGCACGACGGCATCGCCGACGATGCGAAACCCCTGCTCGCAGCGGTCGAGACCCACAAACCGCCGACGGGAATCGTGCGCTTGCAGCTGTGGGCCGAGGTCACCGGCATCTATCAAATTCGCGACGAGTTGCCGGCTCTGCTGCTGTCGCATCTACATTGTCTCTCTGATGACACGGTGCGAAAACGTTATAATTATCGTGAGCCAGGCATCAATCTCTTGGTTGTGCGCGTGCATCGTTCCCAGCACGTTCACGAGCTTACCGAAACCCCCGCATACGCCGGCTGTAAGAGTTGGGTAAAACTGGATCGGGCGTTGCCGACCGAACCGTCAACGCTTGTGATGGGCGACGACGATTACCGCATCGTCAATCGGCAACTCGACTCGCTGCTAAACCCGACGGCGTATGCTTAAAAATGTCCTTGGAACTTAGACCTTTGTACTTGGCAAATCGTCCGCCAACGACTAATCCACCGGCTAAGCTCCAAGGACCAAGAACTAAGAACTAATGACAAACCCCTTCGTACATCTCCACTGCCACACTCACTATAGCCTGCTCGATGGCGCGAGCCGGGTTCCGGAATTGGTCGCGCTCGCCAAGGACCTGGGCATGAACGCCATTGCCATGACCGATCACGGCAATCTCTTTGGCGCCATCGAGTTCTACCAGGAATGTGTCAAGGCCGGCATCAACCCGATCGTCGGCTATGAAGCCTACGTCGCGCCGACGCATCGCACCGATCGCACCATGAAAAAGCGTGGCGAATCGGGCTACCACCTCACGCTGCTCGCGCAGAACATCAAGGGCTTTCACAACCTCATCAAGCTCGGTTCGATCGCCTACCTCGAAGGCTTTCACTACATTCCACGCATCGACAAGGAAGTGCTCGAACAATATAGCGAAGGCCTGATCTGCCTGTCGGGCTGCTGTTCCAGCGAGTTCAGCGATTACATCCTGCTCGAGCAGATGGACAAGGCCCGCGAGACGGCGATCTGGTTCCACAAGATATTCAAGGACAACTTCTACGTCGAAATCCAGAACAACGGCCTCGACATTCAGAAACGTTGTGCCGAGGGTGGGATCGATATCGCCAATGACCTCGGCATTCCGCTGGTGGCGACGAGCGACGCCCATTATCTGAGGCAGGACGACAACTTCGCGCATGACGTGTTGCTCTGCATCAACACGGGCCGGCACATCAAGGACGAGAACCGCATGCGCTACGGCAGCGATCAGTTCTACGTCCGCCCGCCGGCCGAGATGTATAAGTTGTTTCCGGGCCAAGAAGCCGCAGTCAGACGCAGCCAGGAAATCGCCGACAAGTGTGACCTGAAGCTTGACTTCAAGAAACGCCATTTCCCCGTCTTTACGCCGCCCGAAAAGAAAACGCCCGAGGCTTACCTGCGCGAACTCTGCGAAATCGGCCTTGTCGAGCGCTACGGTCCCGATGCTCCGCCCGAAGCACAGGCTCGCTTTGAGGCTGCCAAGCAACGGCTTGAATTGGAGATCGGCATCATTTGCCGCATGGGCTTCGCGGGCTACTTCCTCATCGTGTGGGATTTTGTCCGCTTCGCGCTCACCAACGACATCCCCGCCGGCGCGCGTGGCTCCGCTTGCGGCGCCATCGTCAGCTACATGCTTCGGCTCAGCGAGGTATGTCCGCTCGAGTATGATCTGCTGTTCGAACGCTTCCTCGATCCGAATCGCTCCGAGGCGCCCGATATTGACATCGACTTCTGCCAGGATCGCCGCGAGGAAGTGCTTGCCTATGTGCGCGAAAAGTACGGCGAGAATTCCGTCGCCCAGATCGCCACATTTGGCACGATGGCGGCCAAGGCGGCGATCAAAGACGTCGGCCGCGTGATGGACGTGCCGCTCGAACACGTCATCCGCCTGACCGGCATGGTGCCGAAGGTGCTCAACATCAGCCTGCCCGAATCGCTCGAGCAAAGCCCCGACCTTCGCCGCGAGTACGAGAGCAACGCCGAGATCCGCAAGCTGATCGACATCGCCATCAAGCTCGAAGGCACGAATCGCAACGTCGGCACGCACGCCGCCGGCGTCGTCATCGCCAATGGGCCGATCACCGATTATGTGCCTGTGCAAAAAATCACCCGCAAGGACGGCACGAAGTCGGGCGACTCCATCATCACCACACAATGGGTCATGGGCGACCTCGAAAAAGTCGGCATGCTCAAGATGGACTTCCTCGGCCTACGCACGCTCACCGTCGTCGAGAACACGCTCAAGCTCCTCCGCAAATCACGCTTGAAAAATACAAGTAAGCCCAGGGGTGAGCGCAGCGAACCCCTGGGATCGAACGGCACGGATCCCAGGGGTTCGGAGTACCTCACCCCTGGGCTTGACGAACTCAAAATCCGCGAGCCACGCACGTATCAACTCCTCAAGCTCGGCATCCAATCCGTCCCGCTCAACGACAAAGAAACCTACCAACTCCTCCAGCGTGGCGACGCACGCGGCGTCTTCCAGCTCGAATCCGACGGCATCCGCGAACTGCTCAAGCGCATGAAGCCCGACAACATCCGCGATCTCATTGCCACCAATGCGCTCTATCGTCCGGGGCCATTATCAGGCGGAATGGTCGATGCCTACGTCAATCGCAAAAATGGCCGGGAGAAGCCGACCTACGCCCATCCCATCATGGAGGAAATCCTCTCCGAGACCTATGGCGTGCTCTGTTACCAGGAACAGATCATGCGTATCCTCAACAAACTCGGCGGCATCGAACTCGCCAGCGCGTATGCCTGCATTAAAGCCATCAGCAAAAAGAAAACCGATATCATCGACGCTCGTCGAATCGACTTCGTCAGAGGCGCCCAGGAACGCGGCGTCAGCGAAACGGTCGCCGACGAAATCTTCGGCCTGATCGTCCACTTCGGCGGCTACGGCTTCAACAAGTCGCACTCCGCCGCGTATGCTCTGCTCGGCTATCAGACCGCGTATCTCAAGACGCACTATCCCGCCGAGTTCATGGCGGCGCTGCTGACGAGCGAGATCGACGACAGCAACAAGCGCGACATCATGGTCGAGCATATCGACAATGCGAAACGCCTCGGCGCCGACGTGCTGCCGCCGAATATTCAGGAAAGCCATGCCGAGTTCAGCGTCAAGCACGGCAAGATCGTGTTCGGCTTGCTAGCGATCAAAGGTGTCGGACGCAATGCGGCTGAGGAGATCGTCAAGGTTCGCACGGAAGGCGGACCATTCAAGGATTTCTTCGATTTCTGCGAACGCATCGATCAGAAGATCGTGCCCCGCACCGCGATGGAACGGCTCGTCAAGGTCGGAGCGTTCGACTGCACCGGGGCCAAACGCTCGCAACTTTGGGACGCGCTCGGCAACGCCCTGCTCGCCGCCAACGCCGCCCAGAACGACAAAAAGCACGGCCAAATGAGCCTGTTCGATTCGCCCGAGACGACCAATGAAAACGGCGAAGCCGAGGCCACGGGCAACGCCAATCTCCGCAACATCCCCGAGTGGATTCCGCTCGAAAAGCTCAAGCACGAAAAGGAATCGCTCGACTTCTACATCTCCAGCCATCCGCTTGGCCAATTCGAGGACACGCTGCGCCGCTTTTCCTCGCACGCCGCCGCCAATCTCAAAAGCTGCGAGCCCAACTCCGAAGTCTGCATCGGCGGCATGATGACCATGCTGCGGTTCATGAACACCAAAAAAGCCCGCAACGGCAACAGCAAATACGCCCGCTTCAAGCTCGAGGATTTCAGCGGCGCAATCGAGTGCGTGATGTGGCCAGACGATTACGTGAAGTACAAGAACCTCGTGGAGGAGGACCGCATCTGCTTCGTGCAAGCCGTCGTCGAACGCAAAACCGACGAGCCGATCCTGCAAGTCACCCGCGTGATGACCATGGAGCAAGGCCAGGTCGAACGAACCACGGGCCTGGTGCTGCTGATGGACCTGACCGACGACGAAAACACCGACCTGAAAAAGCTCGACTCGATCCGCAACGTTTTGACGAGAGCACGAGGCAACCTCCCCGTCTTCGTGCATCTGCGCGACGGTCTGGGCAAGTGGATGAAAATGAAAGTCAACGACGACCTGCGCGTCAACCCGACGACGGTGAGCAAAGCCGACCTGGAGACGATCCTGGGCGTGGGACGGGTGGAGTTTTCGCGGGTGGGGGGGCGGTGAGGGTCCCAGTATCGCACACTACGGCCATTGTTTGTCCTTCACGGCTTCGCGCAGCAAGTCGCGCGCATGTTCGGATACTTTGCCGTCGCCACTGTGGTATTTGCCCATGCCTTTAGGCAACGGCCTTGCCGATTGCACGAAAACGGAAAGTGCTTCACGAACTATGTCCGTTTCGCTCCGATCCTGCGCCACGGCCAAACGGCGGATTTCGTCGGCGATGCTGTCGTCGAGTTGTACCAACATGTCGGTCATGGTTTCATTCTCCTCTCCGTAACTACACCACACGCGGTTGGGAATGTCGTCTTTTCAGAGCCTGAGCGCCAGCGAAGGGCAACGGGGCCCTTCGCTGGCGCCTTAAGTTTTACCGCATCGTGACATCCGAATGCGGCGACGATCTAAGTGTCCCTGCTTGTAAGTTTGGTTTGTAACGTTTTCCACACCGTCGTCCTTACCTTTATAGACTGCGGCCCGGAGGTATTTTTTACA